>JBEBVQ010000067.1:0-9504 GCA_040392625.1 Taibaiella soli
CGCCATGATGAAAGTGAAGGTCTGCATCTTCTTTGTTGTTTAATCGTCCAGTCGTGTAATCAGTTAATCGTCTAACCGTTTAATCGTTTAATCGAATTACCGGTTCAATAGTTCATTCTCCTGGTAATACTTTTTACCTCCGGATTCCCAACTGATCTTGACTTTATATAGCGTTTGCTCCATCGAGCCGACAGGTACGGAAAAGACATTCCCGTTTCCTGTGATCGGGTAGCTGCGATCCCAGGCGGCATTCACGGGCGCGTAGAAGGTAATATCGCCTTTGATCTCCGCGCCGGCAAATTCAGGCGGGAAGCTGAATGTGATCAGGTTGCCGGTATGCATGATATCTACGGGGCGCGACAGGCCGGCCTGGTTCTTGCCTGCATCAATGATATCCTGGAACACCAGTTCTTTCTGATAATAATCTTTGGATACCAGGTCGAAATCCTGGCGCATGCTGCTGTACACGAGTACCCCGATCATGACGACGAATGCTCCGTATAGTAATGCAATTCCTGTGCCCCATCCGATCTTCATGAGTTAATGTGTTGAATGTGGTTAATGTGTTAAATGTGTCAGAATGGTCCGAGAAAGGTGGTTTTGAGTGTTTTGATTTTTTTCCCGCCATCGTAAACGCCTATGCTCAATGATGTTTTCCGCTGCCGCACTTCGTCTTTATCGATATGGATAAACAGGGATCCTGATGAAAATCCTTCTTCGGGTACTTCCAGGCTCTTATTGCCTACGATGGTGATATTGCCGGTGAAGTTTTCGGGTTTCAGGGTAATGCTTTTCTTATGGTATGTCTTGTTGAGCAGTTTGTAATTATAGAGATTACTCAACTGGCCATCGCCCTGCTCCTGGTACAGTTGGCCGGGTGTGCGCAGCAGCGATACATCAATATCGGTACGGCTGATCAGCAGCCATGTTTCCACACCCAGAAGCAGTATCATGATGGCTGTATAGGCTTTGATGCGTGGTGTGATCTGCAGTTTTTTCTTTGTGGTGATGTTGTCTTCCGATGCATAGCGGATCAGCCCGGTGGGCAGGTTCACGGCTTTCATCATTTTATCGCAGGCATCAATGCAGGCGGTACAGTTCACACATTCTAATTGTGTGCCGTTGCGTATATCAATCCCGGTAGGACAAACTTTGACACACTGAAAACAGTCTATGCAATCACCGGCAGTACGTTCTTCCTTTTTGTTGAATTTCTTCCGCGCCTCGCCCCGCTGGTGGTCATACGCCACGACGATGGAATTTTTGTCGAGCAGTACGCCCTGGAGCCTGCCGTAGGGACATACGACTGTGCATACCTGCTCGCGGAACCAGGCGAATACAAAGAAGAATACGGTGGTGAAGATCACAATAGCCGCGAAGCCACCCGGATGAGCCGAAACTGGTTCCCGGATGATCTTAAACAGCTCGTCCGTGCCGATAATATACGCGAGAAAGGTATTGGCGATGATAAAGCTGATGAGCCAAAAGATGCCCCATTTGCTGAATTTCCGGAAGATCTTGTTGCCATTCCACGGCGCTTTGTCCAGGATTCGCTGGTGGGCAGCATCTCCCTCGATCAGGTATTCGATACGCCGGAAGATCATTTCCATAAAGATTGTCTGCGGACAAGCCCAGCCGCAAAATACCCTGCCAAAGATCATGGTGAACAGGGCGATGAAGACAATGAACAGGATCATGCCCAGTCCGAAGATGAAAAAATCCTGTGGCCAGAAGATCTGTCCAAATAGGATAAAGCGCCGCTCAATGATATTGGCGAGGAACAGCGGGTGGCCGTTCACTTTGATGAACGGGAGAGAAAAGAACACCGCCAGGTAAAACCAGCTCAGCCATATACGGGCATTGTATATTTTGCCCTCCGGTTTTTGCGGATACAGCCATACCCGTTTGCCTTTGCTATCTACTGTTGCTACCTTATCTCTGAACGACGCTGTTTCCATTTCCTGTATCTATATAGCTTCTTTTTCTTCCGGCGCTGCTTGTGCCGGTTCTGTTTGTGCTGTTCCGGATGTGTGTAAAGCCCCCTGCGGTTCTTTAGGGTTTGCCGGTGTCGTGCCCTGCATATTCATGATATAGCTGGCCAGTGCTGCAAGCTGTTTGGGGGAGTAATCGTCCTTCCAGCTTTTCATGCCTTTGTCGGGATAGCCGTATTTGATAGACTTGAAGATGTCGCTCAGGTTGCCGCCATGCAGCCAATACGGGTCTGTAAGGTTGGGGCCGATCGTGCCGCCGCCGTCATTGGCATGGCAGGCCGCGCAGGCTGTCTGGTATATTTTTATGGCTCCTGCAAGTTCGGCCTGGTCTTCTACTATGGTAACGTTACTTTCATCGATATTGCCGGATGTGGCAGCGAGATAGGCAGCTACTTCTGCTTCTGCCCGTTGTACTTCTGCGATGTATTCATCGTGAGAGCTGGGCCCGCCGCCGACATGGTAGTACCACATGTAGATTACGGAAATGACGATGGTAAGATAGAAGCCGTATTTCCACCAGGGCGGTAGGTTGTTGTCAAGCTCCCGGATGCCGTCATACTCATGGTCCAGCATGATGTCGGTTTCTTCGTCCACGGCCACAGATTTGTTGAACCGGTCGAGCAATGGCATCCTGACTTTGGCTTTTTTCGTTTTTGCGACCGGGGCTTTGCCCATACTTAGCCGTGTAAATAGCCGGATGTTGAGCAGCAGGCTGAACAACACGACAAGCTCAAGCACGATGATCGCTATCAACGTATAAAATTCTTTTTCCGCGATACCGCTGATGTAGGCTGGTGAAGCTGCAACGGCTTCTTCCGCGGCCGTTGCCGGTAATGACAATAAGACCATTGCAGTCAGCAATGCAGTGGCGGTCCCGCCGGTTTTCTTTCTTTCCTTGCGCAGCCGTTCACGGTACACGGCTACAAGCTGCAGGAGCACATGTGTTGTAAAGCTGATGATGACCAGCAGGAACAGGATCAGGCTTACCAGTGCTGCGCGTACGGGATTGAGTGAGAATCCTTCGGCAGGATTCCCGTCTGCAGCAAATGCCAGTGCAGGGGCGAGGCCGAGGAGGATCAGGAGCGTTTTTTTCAATAATTTGTACATACGGGGAATGCTTTTACAGGGATGGTTGATCGTTTTCATCAGGAAACGGGATGTGCTTCAGCGCCCGTATATAGCCTTTGTCGGCCCGGAAAGCCCATAGGGAGAGGCCGGTAAAGAAGATAAAAAATATCAGTAGCGATATGAGGGGGAATATCCCTATGCCCGTGATGCTTTCCAGATAGTTTATGAATTTCATTGTTGTTGCTCTTTTACGGGTGTTATTGAGATGCTTTTTGTTGTACGGTGATATCAGTTCCCATCCGCTGCAGGTATGCGATCAGCGCGATGATCTCTTTTTCACTTCTGGCGTTGATGTTTTCAGATGCGAGATTATCCGCTATTTTTTTGGCCTGCTTGCGCAGGTCGTCATTTGCGATCTTGTCGTACCCTTCGGGGTAAGGCACGCCGAGGGTCTGCATGGCCCGGATACGGGCGCCGGTAGTAGCAGTGTCAATATCCTTATCGAAAAGCCAGGTGTATTCCGGCATGATAGAACCGGGTGAAATGCTGCGCGGGTCGTACATGTGATTGAAGTGCCAGGCATTTGATTTTTTATTGTTTCCTGCACCGGCTCGTGCCAGATCCGGCCCCGTGCGTTTGCTGCCCCATTGGAACGGGTGATCGTACACAAACTCTCCTGCTTTGGAGTACTCGCCATATCGCGCCACCTCATCACGGAAAGGCCGGATCATCTGGCTATGGCAGGTATAGCAGCCCTCGCGTACGTATATATCGCGTCCGTGCAGCTCGAGCGGTGTATATGGTTTTACGCTGGCAATAGTGGGTATATTGGATTTGACGAGGAATGTCGGGATGATCTCGATCAAACCGCCAATGGCAACAACGATCAGGCTGCCGACAAGCAGTTGTACGGGACGGCGCTCGATCCAGCGATGCCAGTGCTCTTTGCTGTGCGGTACATAGTCTTTGGATAAGGGGGCTGCTTCTGCTGCCTCATCATTGAGCGCCTTGCCGGCACGGACGGTTCTATACAGATTATAGGCCATCATCAGTGCACCGATCAGGAAGAGGGCGCCGCCCACGCCGCGCATCATATAGAATGGACGGAGCTGGTCCACCGTTTCCATGAACTGGTATTTCAGGGTGCCTTCGGGCGTAAATTCTTTCCACATCATCCGCTGCATGAAGCCTGCCCAGTAAAGCGGCACTGCATAGAAGACGATGCCCAGTGTGCCGATCCAGAAATGCTGGTTGGCCAGTTTGGTGGACCATAATTTTGTCTGGAAGATCCGTGGGATCAGCCAGTACAGTACACCGAAGGTGAGGAAGCCGTTCCAGCCCAGGGCGCCCACGTGTACGTGTGCAATAGTCCAGTCGGTGAAGTGGCTGATCGCATTTACATTCTTCAAGCTTAGCATGGGGCCTTCAAATGTGGCCATGCCGTATGCGGTAACTGCAACAACGAGAAATTTCAGCACCGGCTCTTCCCGCACCTTGTCCCATGCACCGCGGAGTGTAAGCAGGCCGTTGATCATACCGCCCCATGAGGGTGCGAGCAGCATCAGGGAGAAGACCGTTCCGAGCGACTGTGCCCAGTCGGGGAGGGCCGTATACAAAAGGTGGTGCGGCCCGGCCCAGATATAAATAAAGATCAGCGCCCAGAAGTGAATGATCGAAAGCCGGTATGAATATACCGGTCGGTTGGCAGCTTTGGGCAGAAAGTAGTACATCAGGCCGAGGTAGGGTGTAGTAAGGAAGAAGGCTACCGCATTGTGTCCGTACCACCATTGCACCAGGGCATCCTGCACACCGGCGTACCAGGAGTAGGATTTTATCCAGGTAAAGGGTATCTCCACCGAGTTGACGATATGCAGCATGGCCACGGTAACGAAGGTGGCGATGTAAAACCAGATGGCTACATACAGATGGCGCTCCCGCCGTTTGATAATGGTGCCGAACATATTCCATCCGAACACCACCCAGATCAGGGTGATCAGGATGTCGATCGGCCATTCCAGCTCTGCATACTCTTTACCGGTGGTATAGCCGGCCAGCAGGGTAACGGCGGCAAGCACGATAATGGATTGCCATCCCCAGAAATGCAGTTTGCTGAGCTTATCGCTGTACATCCGGGCCTTGCACAACCGCTGAAGCGAGTAGTACACGCCCATGAAGATACCATTGCCCACAAAGGCAAAGATCACAGCGTTGGTATGCACGGGACGTACCCGCCCGAATGTGGTTTCGGCGGTGTTGAAGTTCAAGACAGGATACACAAGCTGCAATGCTGCCAGCAAACCGGCGAGCATGCCCACGATACCCCAGAAGATGGTAGCGTAAGCGAACCATTTCACAATTTTGTTGTCGTAGTAGAATTTGTCAGTGGCCTGCAGGGAAGGTACGGCAGGCATAGCCGCATGTGGGGTGATTTGATCTGACGGTTGCGTTGTGTGCATAAAACTGGATTGGTTTTATCGTGTTTGTTGTTTGCTTACAGTGTCGTTATCGTGCAGCATCCGCATGGCTGCACCCTCCTGATCTTCGTACTGGTTGTTTTTTACACTCCAGAGAAAGGCTGTCAGGAAGCCACCTGCTACCACGAGGCTTGCCGATATCAGGATGAAGAGTACGCTCATTGCGGTGGTTTTGTTTGTTAATACAAAGCTATCTGTGTAAGGGTGATCGGTCTATGACCGTCCGCACCCGGAAATATGATTTTTGTCAAGTTTTTGCTATTGGGTAAATGTGTTTGATGTGTTTAATGTGGAGAATGTGATAAATGTGTTTAATGTGGCAAATCAAACACATTTATCACATTCTCCACATTAAACACATTCCCCACATTAAACACATTCCCCACATTGATGCTATGCATATGCAGTGTCTATGAAAGTTGTTTCAATAGTTATAGTTTCAGCCTCCGCGCCTTCCATGCCGACATCCCTGTCGATATCAATACAATGCTCAGTGTGCTGGAGGGCATCAGAATGGCCGCGATCATAGGCTGCATCAATCCCTGCACGGCAATGTACAGGCCGATAATATTGTACAGTATGGAAATAATGAAAGCAAAATGTATGATACGCTGACCTGCCTGTGCCATTTTGATGAATGCCGGGATGCGGTCGAACTTCGAGGCGTCGAGTATGGCATCACATGAGGGCGTGAAATTATTTACATCATCAGAGAGCGTGATGCCCACATCACTTTGCTGCAATGCTCCGGCATCGTTCAGCCCGTCGCCGATCATGAGCACTTTTGCTCCCTGCTGCTGTTGTGATTCGATATAAGCAAGCTTCTGCTCCGGTGATTTTCCGAAATGCAGCAGGTTTTTATTCCCGAAGATGGTGGTGAATTGCGCCTGTTGCTGTGCCCGGTCGCCGGACAAAAGGGATACCTGGTATGTTCCCCTTAATGTAGCGATGGTTTCGGGCATTTGCTTCCGGTATCGCGGCGTGCAGCGGATGGATCCGCGTTTTTCTCCGATGGAGATATACACGGTGCCGGGTAAATGGTCTGCTGCCGGCAGTCCGGTGAATGCAGCGCTGCCGATGCGTATGGTCTGGCCGTCAATTACCGCTTCCATGCCCTGCCCGGGTATTTCTTTCCAGAATGTTATCTGCACCGGCGGATGGTATTCCATATATTCGGTGATGGCCCGGCTATAAGGGTGGTTACTGGAGCGGACGCAGTTATAGACCCACTGTCTTTCTTTGTCGGTAAACTCCCCGGTGTGGTCGGCACAGACCGTTACGCCGTCGGTGAGTGTACCGGTCTTGTCGAAGACGATATGGGTGATCTTGCTGAGCTGCTCGGCTACTGCTGCATCCCGGAGATATAATCCTTTGTTGGAGAATATGCGCAACAGGTTGCCGTTGGTGAATGTGGCTGCCAGCAATAATGCGCAGGGACAGGCAACGATCAACATGGCGGATACTGCCGGCAGAATAACGGACGGATTGTGTATCCACCAGTAAATCGTGGTAATCCCCGCCAATGCAAACAGTATCCAGGTGAAGTATTTGCTCAGCAGATGTACAAAACTGGTCTGCTCCCGTTCGTCGGTTTTGTTTTTCTCGAATGCATAATGGTTCCACAGGGAGGTGAGGTAGCTGCCGGATACGGGTTGTAACACAGTCACGGCGATCTGCTTTCCGATATGCCGACCGCCGGCGTAAACCTGCTTCCCCTCAGGAACCATTACAGGTTCGCTTTCCCCTGTTACGAAGCTGTAATCGACATAGGCGGTGCCTTCAGTTACGATGCTGTCTGCGGGCACCAGCTCGTTGCTGTGTAATACGACCCTGTCTCCTTTTTTCAAATCATGAAGGCTGCGTGCCGTTGTTCCGGCTGATGTTTGTATCGTGACAGCGATGGGGAAATAAGATTTATAATCCCGGTGGAAAGACAGCGAACGATAGGTGCGTTCCTGCACCACGCGCCCGGCAAGCATGAAAAATACAATGCCGCTCATGCTGTCGAGATAACCGTTGCCCATGCCGTGTGCAATTTCGTAGAGGCTGCGTCCGTATGTGATCAGCAAGGCGAGGGCGATTGGTGCATCTATATGCAGTATCAGCCGCCGGAGACTCACCCATGTATTCACCCAGAATTCGGAAGCACAGTAGAAGAATACCGGTATGGAAAGGAACAGGTTCAACATGCGGAACAGGAGCGCATATTCTTCTCCAAGGTCGTTGCTGCCGGACAGGTATTCGGGGAAGCTCATCAGCATGATGTTGCCGAAGCAAAACCCGGCAACACCGAGTTTATAGATCCGATGCCGGGATGGTTTTTCTTTTTTTATGTTTTCTGCATCCTGCAGGCTGATGGCAGGTTCGTATCCGAGTGTGGTCATCAGCTCCACTACTTGCCGCAGGCTGATCTTGCTGCGCTGAAAGCGGATAGTGATTTCTTTAGCGCTGAAGTTGAGCCGGCTTTCGGTGATGCCCGGGTTGAGGCGGTGCATATGCTCCAGCAGCCACATGCATGAGCTGCAGTGGATGCCCGGCACGTGCAGGATGACGATGGCATGGTTCCCGTCGGTGAATTTAAAAAGACGGGAAGCAATCTCCTCCTGATCCAGGTAGGCGTATTTATCGCTGCGCAGCGGCTTTACCTGGCTGAGGCCGGGGTGCTGCTGTATTTCATAATAATTGCAGAGGCCGTTGCTGTTGATCACCTCATACACAAGGCGGCAGCCATCGCAGCAGAACAGCTTGTCGCCGACGGTGATGTCGTGCGTCAGACATTCGCTGCCGCAATGATAGCACAGGGTTGTGGGTTTGTGCTTTAATCCGGGGCGTTCTTTAGTGGCGGGTATCGGCATGTTCTGAAATCAGCTTTAGGCAGGAGCGTCGGTAGCAGCATTGATCCGGCTTTGCAACTCCATGATCTTGGGGATCAGAATGGCTTCTTCAATATAAAACAGTTCTGTAAGTGTGGTATCTAATTGTGCGACCTCATTGGCGAGTGTACGACTGGCAGGATTTGTATATTGATCTTGTTGTGCCGGAGTGGTGATTTGTTGTATGCGATAGAGGATCTCTTTGATATGCTGATGTGCAGCTTTTAGGTGATGCAATTGGCCGGCATGGTTGGTCTGGCATTTGCCCGGGCAATTGAGGCAGTTGTGCCCGCTTTGTTGTTTTTCCTCAAGTTCGTGGAGGTAGGGGATCAGGATGATCTGCCGGTATTGTATTTGTTCCCTGATCCCGGATACAAGATGCCTGCAGAGGCTATTGTATAGTGAACTTTCTTCGTTTGTGTCGTCATTTTGGGTAAGCCGGTCCACGCAGTCGCACAGGCAGTCTATGAGATTGTAGTAATTTTTTTGCAGCCGTACGGCCAGCACCCCCGGGGCGTCTTTGTGGTATTGGGAAAATAATGTTTTTGCCATGTCTTTCCTTTAACAGCGAAAGTAGGCAGGTGTTTTCCCCTGAAATATGACGGGGAGCGGGGGAGAATATGATTTTTGTCAGATTTTTACCCCTCACAGCTTTTGCATACCACCAGGCTGTTCACCAGCTCTTTTGAAACGCTCTGGCTGCGCTGATAATAAAGCGTTTTGATGCCGAGCTTCCATGCTTCGATAATCAGCTTGTTCACGTCCCTGACGGGCATCTCCGATGGAATGTTCAGGTTCAGGCTCTGTCCCTGATCCACATATTTCTGGCGGATGGAAGCCTGCTGGATAATTTCAAGCTGGCTGATCTCCTTAAAGGTTTTGAATACCTCTTTCTCGTGCTCCGAAAGCTCGGCCAGGTGCTGTACGCTGCCGTGATTCAGCATGATGCTGCGCCAGGTATCCTCATTGTCTAATCCCTTTTCCTTCAGCAGTTCCTTGAGGTATTTATTTTTACGCATGAAGTTGCCTTTGGACAAACCTACTTTGTAATAGTTGCTGCTGAAGGGCTCAATGCCCGGCGATGCCTGCCCGAGTATG
>JBEBVQ010000068.1:0-9458 GCA_040392625.1 Taibaiella soli
CTGGATAACTTATTCACCCTTGTCGGGTTTTAAGATTTATTTTCGCTGAACATCCTTATTAACCTCCACCGATAATATTTACCCATATGAGTGAAGCAAAAAATAAAAAGACAAAGGGGCTTTCTTTCCCCCGCCAGTACACACGGGATGGCGTAAGCCCTTATGATATGTTTGAGTACGACTATCGTACTTCCGTGATCCGGAACCCTAACGGGGAGAAGGTATTCGAGATGACGAATGTAGAAGTACCGAGCCACTGGTCGCAGATCGCTACTGATATCCTGGCGCAGAAATACTTCCGCAAGGCAGGCGTGCCGCAGCCCGATGGCAGTCTGGGCCGTGAGTCTTCCGTAAAGCAGGTAGCACACCGCCTGGCTGATTGCTGGCGGAGCTGGGGTGTGCGTTACGGATACTTCGCTACCGAAAAAGATGGCCAGGTATTTTATGAAGAATTGGTGTACAGCATCCTGCTGCAGAGTTGTGCGCCCAATTCTCCACAATGGTTTAATACAGGTCTGTACAACAGCTATGGTATTGACGGCAAAGCACAGGGACATTATTACGTAGATCCTGAAACCGATACGCTGGAGCGTTCCAAAAATGCGTACGAACGTCCCCAGCCCCACGCCTGCTTTATCCTGAGCGTGGAAGACGATCTGGTCAACGATGGCGGGATCATGGATCTCTGGGTACGCGAGGCGCGTATCTTTAAATATGGCTCCGGCGTAGGCACCAACTATTCCAACATCCGCGCCGAAGGCGAAAAGCTTTCCGGCGGCGGTACTTCCAGCGGGCTGATGAGCTTCCTGAAGATCGGCGACCGTGCTGCCGGCGCCATCAAAAGCGGCGGTACCACCCGCCGTGCGGCCAAGATGGTCTGCCTCGACCTGGATCATCCTGAAGTCATTGATTTTATTGACTGGAAAGTAGAAGAAGAGAAGAAGGTAGCGGCGCTCATCGCAGCCGGCTATGCTTCCGATTATGAAGGCGAAGCCTATAAAACCGTTTCGGGGCAGAACTCCAATAACTCTATACGGATACCCAATGAATTTTTCCATCGTCTTGCCAATAGTGAAGACTGGGAAATGACCGCCCGGAGCGATGGCAAGGTGATGCGTAAAATGCCTGCCCGCGAAATATGGGAGAAGATCGCTTATGCCGCCTGGCGCTGTGCCGATCCCGGTACGCAGTACGATACTACGATCAACGAATGGCATACCTGCCCCGAAGGCGGCCCGATCCGCGCGTCCAATCCCTGCTCGGAATACATGTTCCTCGACAATACGGCATGTAACCTGGCATCCCTCAATCTCCGCCGGTTCTTTAATGAATCCGACAACTCATTTGATGTGGAGGGGTTTGAGTACATGGTACGCCTGTGGACGGTAGTGCTGGAGATATCCGTGCTGATGGCTCAATTCCCTTCTCCGGAAGTGGCGCAGCTCAGCTACGATTACCGCACGCTTGGCCTCGGCTTTGCCAACCTCGGCTCCATGCTGATGGTAAGCGGTATACCGTACGACAGTGAAGAAGCGCGTGCGATTGCAGGCGCCATCACGGCTGTTATGAACGGTGTTGCTTACAAAACATCCGCTGAAATGGCACGGCATCTGGGCGCTTTCCCACGTTTTGCTGAAAACCGCGAGCATATGCTGCGTGTCATGCGCAACCACCGCGCTGCAGCCTACGATGCTTCCGATGCTTATGAAGGGCTTGAAATAAAGCCCGTAGGTATCAATGCCAAATACTGTCCCGATTACCTGCTGAAAGCAGCTACCAAGGCATGGGATGAAGCCGTACAGCTCGGTGAAAAGTATGGCTACAGAAACGCCCAGGCTACCGTGATCGCTCCTACCGGCACGATCGGCCTGGTGATGGACTGCGATACAACCGGCATTGAGCCGGATTTTGCCCTCGTGAAATTCAAAAAATTATCCGGCGGCGGTTATTTCAAGATCATCAACCAGTCTATCCCTGCCGCGCTGAAGAATCTCGGTTATAAGCCGGGCGAGATTGATGACATTGTGAAATATGCCAAAGGGCATGGTTCTTTTGCAGGGGCGCCTTATATCAACCACCAGAGCCTGAGTGAAAAGGGCTTTATCAGTGAAGAATTGAAAAAGCTCGATGCAGCAGTAGAGAGTGCTTTTGAAGTAGGTTTTGTATTCAATGCTTTTACGCTGGGCGAAGAGTGCCTGGAGCGTCTGGGTTTCAAACCGGAGCAATATTATGATATGGATTTCAGCCTGCTGCATGAGCTGGGCTTTACGGACGAAGAGATCGAAGCGGCCAACGATTATGTGTGCGGTACGATGATGATCGAAGGCGCTCCACACCTGAAAGCAGAGCACCTGCCGGTATTCGACTGTGCTAACAAGTGCGGCCGTAAAGGAGAACGGTATATCCATGCACATGGCCATATCCGTATGATGGGCGCCGTGCAGCCGTTCATCAGCGGCGCGATCTCCAAGACCATCAACCTGCCGAATGAGGCTACGGTTGAGGAGATCAAGGATTGCTATCACCTGAGCTGGCAACTGGCGCTTAAAGCCTGTGCACTGTACCGTGATGGCTCCAAGCTGAGCCAGCCGCTGAGCAACAAGAGCGACAAAAAGAAAAAAGCAAGCGACGATGTGCAGGAAAGCAAAGCGGAAGAAAGCGTAAGCATCAATGCCGGGAATATTGTTGACCTGGGCCAGCTTACGGTAGAAGAGCTGCTCGAAGAAGTGAACAAGCGTGTGCAGGCCAGTCCTGATACACAGCTGAAGCGCCAGCTCAGCCGCATTGTAGAGCGCAAGCAGTTGCCGGCCAAACGTCGCGGCTATACCTACAAAGGCAAAGTAGGTGGCCAGCCGCTCTTCCTGCGTACCGGTGAATACGGTGACAGCACACTCGGTGAGATCTTCATAGATATGGCCAAGGAGGGCGCTACGATGCGGAGCCTGCTCAACAGCTTTGCGATCGCCGTCTCTGTAGGTCTTCAGTATGGTGTGCCGCTGGAAGAATATGTGGATAAATTCATCTTCACGCGGTTCGAGCCGTCCGGTGTGGTAGAGCATCCGAATATTAAGACCGCAACATCAGTATTGGATTACATCTTCCGTGTGCTGGCGTATGAGTACCTGGATCGTGATGACCTGGTGCATGTCCAGGATCCGGAAAGGACAACAGGGCATGATGATGAAGTGAAAGCATCCCAGCAGCAACTGTCGCAGGTGCGTATTACGGCGCCCCAGAAGGCGCAGCCTGCGAAGGATATGAAGATCACTGCGTCCAAACCGGTTGTTGCCTTCAGCGCCGGCGCCTCTGCAGACACCAAAAAGCTGATGGGTACCAGCGCCGATGCGCCTGCCTGCCGGAATTGCGGCAACATTACCCTGCGCAACGGCACCTGTTACATGTGCCCGAACTGTGGCACGACGACGGGTTGCAGTTGATCTAAATGCTATTATCCATCCCCGTAGAGACGCGATGTATCGCGTCTCTTTTTTTGTCGTGTTCGTTTTTTACAGAGGCGTGATGCATCCCATCTTTTTTATACGGAGACGCGATGAATCGCGTCTCTACGGGTGATCCAACAGGAATTCGATCGTGCGGGGATAGAAGAAATGTTCCAGCCAGTGTATGCGGGCGGCTAATGTATCCACGTCGTCTCCGGCAGCGACAGGGCAACGCGCCTGCAGTACGATCCGTCCGTTGTCGTACACTTCGTCCACATAATGTATGGTAATTCCTGATTCCCTTTCTTTGGCAGCCAGTATGGCTCTGTGTACATGATCGCCGTACATGCCTTTTCCGCCATAAGACGGCAGCAGCGCCGGGTGGATGTTGATAATCCGGTCGGGGAAAACATGGATAACGTTGTCGGGCAGCTTCCACAGAAAGCCGGCCAGTACGATCAGCGATGGATTATGATCCTGTAATTGTGTGATAAATGCATCGCTGTTAAAGCTGTTTTTATCAACGAGCAGGAAGGGGATGTTTTCCTCCCGGGCAATGTCCAGGACGCCTGCCCCTGGCTTATTGCATACAATAAGCGACACGGACGCTTTGCCGTTGGCTTTGAAGTAGTCTATAATGGCACGTGCATTGGAGCCTTTGCCCGATGCGAATATGATCAGTGAATGCATTCTGAGCGCAAAATACGGCATAACGAGTTATTTTTCATTAAAATGCAGGGCTTGAACTTTTAATGAGCCAATTAGCTGATCAGCCGATGTGCTAATGGTTTCCCGCGACAGACATTAGCTAATCAGCACATCTGCTAATTGGCTAATTAAGCGGTTTTGGCTAATTTGTGATGTTTAAATCTATTCTTTATGAACAGGGCAATCCGTAAGGTAGCAGTAATCGGGTCGGGGGTAATGGGCTCCCGGATCGCAGCGCATTTTGCAGGTATCGGGGTGGAAGTACTGCTGCTGGATATTGTACCCGGTGAGCCGGATGCAGCCGAATCAGCAAAGGGACTTACCCTCAAAGATAAAGCCGTCAGGAACCGCATCGTCAATAATGCGCTCCGGGCAACACTTGCAAGCAAGCCTGCTGCTATCTATACTCCGGAAGTGGCGGCCCGTATTACAACGGGAAATATCGAGGATGACCTGCCCTGGATTGCGGATTGTGACTGGGTGATAGAAGTGGTGGTGGAAAACCTGAAGATCAAACAGCAATTATTTGAGCGGATCGAGCAATACCGGAAACCCGGTACGCTGATCACATCCAATACATCCGGGATTCCCATTCACTTGATGAGCGAAGGCCGGAGCGAAGATTTCCGGCAGCATTTCTGCGGTACGCATTTTTTCAATCCTCCGCGTTATCTGCGGTTGCTGGAGATCATACCGGCGCCGGATACCCGGCAGGAGATACTGGATTTCCTGCTGGATTACGGCGACCGGTATCTGGGCAAGACAACAATATTATGTAAAGACACCCCCGCGTTTATTGCTAACAGGGTGGGGGTATTCGGGTTCATGGCTGTATTTCGTGCCATGCAGCAGCTCGGGCTGAACGTGGATGAGGTGGATACGCTGACTGGGACTGTAATGGGCAGACCCAAATCGGCGACTTTCCGCACAGGCGATGTAGTCGGTCTGGATACATTGGCCCATGTGGCCAAAGGTTTGACAGCGCATGTGCCGGATGATGAAGCACGGGATATCTTTGAGCTTCCCCCATTCTTCGAAAAAATGATCGCCAACAAATGGCTGGGAGAAAAGACGGGGCAGGGATTTTATAAAAAAATTCAAACACCGGAGAAAGCCATTCTTACACTGGATCTGGAAACGATGGAGTACGGTCCGAAGCAGAAGACAAAATTTGCAACGCTTGATATCGCAAAACCGGTTGACGATCTGAAAGAGCGATTGAAGATCCTGTATAACGGCCAGGATAAAGCCGGGGAATTTTACCGGTTATTCCATCATCTGCTATTTGCCTATGTATCACACCGCATACCGGAGATCACTGATGATCTTTATAAGATAGACGATGCGCTGAAAGCCGGATTCGGCTGGGAGATCGGCGCTTTTGAAAGCTGGGATGTACTCGGTGTGGACCGGGTATTGTCTGATATGAAAACAGCGGGGATCACGCCGGCAGCGTGGGTGCAGGATATGCTGGACAGCGGAAATAAAAGCTTTTATAAAACGGAAGACGGCAAGCGCGCGTACTATGATATCACAGCCAAAGCATACAAATTATTACCGGCGGCAAATGCATTCATTATCCTCGAACACCTGGATGAAAAGATCGTCTGGAAGAACAGCGCCTGCAAGCTTTATGATATCGGCGACGATGTGGTAGCCCTTAGCTGGGACACCAAGATGAACAGCATTGGTGGTGAGGTGCTGCAAGGTGTCATGAAATCAGTAAGCATTGCTGAAGAAAAATATAAAGGACTGGTGATCGCCAATGGCGGGGCTAACTTCAGCGCCGGCGCCAATGTGGGTCTGATCTTTATGTTTGCTGCCGAGCAGGAATATGACGAACTGGAACTGGCCGTCCGGCAATTCCAGCAGGCTACGATGCGCTTGCGCTACAGCAGTGTGCCCGTGGTGGTGGCCCCGCACGGAATGACGCTGGGCGGCGGCTGCGAGATGTGTCTCCATGCCGATGCGGTACAGGCAACAGCGGAAAGCTATATTGGTTTGGTGGAGCTGGGTGTAGGGCTTATACCCGGCGGCGGCGGTACTAAAGAAATGGCATTACGCGCCTCCGACCGGAATATAAAGGAAGACATAGAGCTGAACTACCTGCAGCAATTGTTTATTAATGTAGGTACCGCCAAAGTTTCGACCTCTGCGCATGAAGCATATGACCTCGGCTATCTGCGCCGCGGGTATGACCGCATCTCCGTGAATCCTGACCGGCGCATTGCAGATGCCAAACAAAAAGTGCTGCTGCTGCACAGCCAGGGATATACGCAGCCCGCCCCGCGTAATGATATCAAAGTGCAGGGGCGCGCTGGTATGGGGCCGATACTGGCAGGAACGCATGGCATGTGGCGCGGGCAATACATCAGTGATTACGATAAATTCATCGCTGAGAAGCTGGCTTATGTGATTTGCGGCGGCGACCTGTCGCAGCCCACGCTGGTCAGCGAGCAATACCTGCTGGACCTGGAGCGTGAAGCCTTCCTGAGTCTTACCGGACAACGAAAAACACTGGAGCGGCTGCAGAGTATGCTGAGAACAGGGAAGCCGTTACGGAATTGAACGATGAGTTATGAATGATGAATGAAACACATTATTACCGGTAATTTAACAACACTGCGCCTATCTTTGTAATGAGATGATACAAAACAGAAAAGATCGTCCCTATGGATTAAGCGTGTGGAGGGCCGCAGCCGTTCTTGTAACGGCTTTATGTTTTTATATACAAGCCGGCGCCCAGGATCCGCTGGTAGAAGGAAGGCGTTTTGCTGAAGCCGGCGAATATGGCAAAGCCATCGAACTGTATCAGAAACTGTACGATCAAACCCCCTCTGATCCCGAAGTGTACCGGGATTATCTCGAAACACTGCTCGCTGCAAAAAAATATAAGGACGCAGAAAAGCTGGTAAAACACCAGATGGATATCAGCCACCAGCATCCGGTATTTTATATAGACTTGGGCGAGGTTTACCGGCTGGCAGGTAAAGGGAAGAAAGCTGAGGCGCAATTCCAGGCCGCTATAGATCAGGTAAACGGAGACGATATGCTCACGCAGCAGATAGCACGGGCATTTGTACGCACAGGTAACGACGCATACACGATCAAGACCTATGAGCACGCGCGGGGAATCCTCCGGAACCCCTATATGTACTATGCCCCGCTTGCCCGGCTGTATGCCAAAACGGGAGATATCGAAAAAGCAGTATATACCCTGCTCGATGGCGGCATCGGCAATATGCGCGGTATAGAAGATACCAAGGCTACCTTGCTGGAACTCACCGGCACGGATCCCGGTAACATACGGCTTGCCCAGAAAGCGCTGGTGAAGAGGATCAACGCCGACCCTGAGAATATCTATTACGGCGACCTGCTTACGTGGGTATATACACAGAAGGACGACTGGGACGGCGCTTTCATACAGATCCGGGCCATTGATGAGCGTAACCGTGAGCATGGCCGGCGGATACTGGATTTTGCACATAACGCCCGCAGGGCATCCCGCTATGATGCCGCATTAAAAGCATTGGATGCCATTACGGAAAAGGGGAGGGACCAGCCGTTATATGATGCTGCGATGGCAGAAAAGCTGAACGTGCATATGCGGCGCCTGGAACAAGAACCGGCATACGCAATTCCGGAAATCACCCGGGCAATCAGGAATGAATACCGGGATTTCTTTACGGTATATCCGCAATATGTTACTTCTGTCACACTACTTGACTATGCTTTGCTCGAAGCACAGTATAATGATGAAGTAAAGGCCGCCATTGATCTGCTGGAAAATGCCATTGCTCAACCCGCTGCAAGGAAAGATTTTGTCGGCAGAGCCAAACTGCAGCTCGGCGACTATTATGTGCTCTCCGGCAGGATATGGGATGCCGCGCTTACTTACGGACAGGTAGATAAAGCCTTTCGCGAGGATATACTGGGTGAAGAAGCCCGCTTCAGGA
Source organism: Taibaiella soli (assembly GCA_040392625.1). Classification (GTDB taxonomy): domain Bacteria; phylum Bacteroidota; class Bacteroidia; order Chitinophagales; family Chitinophagaceae; genus JBEBVQ01. The sequence goes on from JBEBVQ010000068.1 coordinate 8,105, forward strand.
ATGCAAAGCTTGCCTACTACCGGGGTGATTTCGCCTGGGCGCAAAGTCAGCTTTCCGTATTGAAAGCATCCACCTCCGAGCTGATCGCCAACGATGCGCTGTACCTTTCTGTATTGATCACCGAAAATGTAACGCCGGACAGCAATCTTGTGCCGCTGGATCGTTTTGCATTTGCCGATCTGCTTTTGTTTCAGCATAAATATACGGAAGCTACAGCGCTGCTCGATAGTATTACTGCTGCCTTTCCGCGGCATCCGCTGAATGACGATATCCTGATGCTGCATGCCCGCATTGCCGAAAAACATAAAGAATACCACAAAGCGCTTGATTATCTCCGGCAGGTATATACACGCTACAGTACAGATGTGCTGGCCGATGATGCTTTATTCCGCTCCGGTGAGATCTGCGAAAAATCCCTGAAGCAACAAAAAGAAGCGATAGATTTCTACGAGCGGCTTATTCTCGAGTATCCCGGAAGTACGTATGTGCAGACCGCGAGAGAGCGGCTCAGGTTGCTGCAACGTACTTCACCTGAGTTGTAAACCGGGTGTGGATTAAGTCTCCTTAGCGCCTGCCAGATCACGATCAGGCCATTCAACAGGCCACAACCAAACCAATTATTTGGGGTCGAATAAGTGGTTATTGCCAGGCTCCCGCCAAATTGCCTGAGGGCCTGAAGCGGAAGCCCCGGGTGCAAACTCTATCTCCGCGTCGGCAAACAAAATGCCGAAGTGGATAGCGCCCTGCGGCGCCCTCAGCGCGTGATTGGGAATAAACGACGTGGGCTGTGATAACATATATGTTGTTTAATATGCTTTAAATATATATTCCTATCTTTGATTGCTATCAGCATGAGACTGTATTGCAATGCGCGGTCCGGGTGAGCAAGAGGAGCATGTCCGAACAGGGGGCGTTCCCCGGCTACTTGTACACCCGGAAATAATTGTGTCTGTACATGCGCCGGCACCATGACAGGAGTTAATGTGTACGTATCCGTTCACCCTAAAAACGATACTTATGCGACTCAGGATATGCACCCATAATCCCACGCGGCTCTATACAAACGCTTCCGTGCCGGATCTGGTACGCCCTTACCTGCTGCCTGGCGCCGTACCGCGCTATAGCCGGTTTGAAGAAGGCTGGATGTTCAGCCAGCATCTGGCCGGAGCGGGATTCCGGATCGCAGACTTCCATATCTCCTTGCAGCAGCGTGTAACTATGATTCCCGAAACCGACAGCGAAACCGTCCTGGTAGCCTACCTGCTCCGGGGGCGGGCAAACGGCGTACTGCATACTATACCAGGCGATCTCCGCTTTATGGAAAGCCATGCATATTTCCTGCAGTTCGTTCCAG
>JBEBVQ010000069.1:0-9438 GCA_040392625.1 Taibaiella soli
GCATTTAATACATTCGTACGCAGATAGGCGATCAGCACGGTGGCCATAGCGTGCATCCCGGCGGTATTCATGAAAGAGTCCACCGTGATGCCGGTGATGAAGCCCAGGATCAGCAGCAGCCATACCGGTGTGCGGAAGGGCAGCAGCAGGATGAACAGCGGGTAGATCATCGGTATGAACAAAGGGAATCCAAGCGGCTGCGACCACCAGCGCAGCGGGATCTTGTTCAGGATCAGCACCTGGATCGCGATGATCAGACAGAAACGCAGGAAATTTTTTAAATAATCACTCATTTCTTCTTTTTTACGGAATCCTCAAGGGCCCTGCGTTCGGAAATAAGATCATCCTGAATGACATAGACGTACTGCAGGTTCCGGAAGTTGGTCGCCGGACTGATCCGCAGATACTGTGTATTATCTTTTTCACGGATCTCGATCCGCTCCACCGTCCCGATCAGCAGATCCCGGGGAAAGATCGTGGAATAGCTGGTCGTGAATATCGAATCACCGATGCCCACATGGATCTCCTGGGGTATATCACTCATAAACAACTCATCGGGGCGCGCTCCTTTTTCCCAGAATACAAAGCTGAACATGCCGCCGGGCAGACGCGCGCTCACCGGCTGTTTGGTATTCAAAACCGATAATACCGTTGCGAAACCTGCGCTTACATTCGTAACCCTTCCCACCACACCGGTTCCGGACACCACCGCCATATTTTTACGGATACCGTGATCGCTGCCGCGGTTGATGGTAATATAGTTGTCGGCGGCGCTTATCGAATTACTGATCACGCGGGCTTTGTGATAGGTATAGTCTGCATAACGTACTACCCGCGCACTGTCGGCGCCTTCTGTATATGCTTTCCTGATATTTTCCGTCTGTATGGTATCAATGCTGCTGTAGAAAGCAAGCTGCTCACGGAGCTGTGCATTTTCCGAAAGCAGGCTGTCATTCATTCTTCTGAGGCCAAAATAATCCACTACAGCGCTTTGCCGGTCGTACATGTAGCCGGTCACCATATTCGCCGAGCTGAGCATATCATTTCCCTGCATCAGGTTTTGGGTGCGGGCGATGAGGACAATACACGTTACCTGCAGCCCCAGAAAAAGAATGAGGTCGAAGAAACGGCGTATGAAGAGTATGAAATTATGCACCGGTTTGTTGTGGACTTGCTTTGTTCGTTAAATCATTTAACTGTTTAACCGTTGAGTCGTTTAACCCTTGAGCCGTTTAGCGGTTAAACAATTAAACAATCAGACGATTCGACAATCGGACGATTCAACATACTCATTACTTCATCAAAAACGGCATTTTGGCGATATTCTTCAGCGCCATACCGGTACCGCGTACAACGGCGCGCAGGGGGTCTTCCGCTACATGTACCGGCAGCTTGATCTTATAGGAAATACGACGATCAAGCCCGCGCAGCAATGCGCCGCCGCCGGTCAGGTAAAGCCCGCGCCGGTAAATATCCGCTGCCAATTCGGGGGGAGTGCTTTCCAGCGCTTTAAGAATGGCTTCTTCAATTTTGAAGATGGATTTATCAAGCGCTTCAGCCACTTCCTGATAAGACACCATGATCTGTTTGGGGATACCGGTTACCAGGTCGCGCCCGTTCACGGCAATATCATCGGGAGGTGTGTCAAGATCTTTCAGTGCAGAGCCGACGTGTATTTTTATCTGTTCGGCCGTACGTTCGCCGATCATCAGCGAATGATAGCGGCGCATGGCTTCCATGATATCGGCGGTAAATTCATCTCCGGCAATACGGATCGACTGGTCGCATACGATACCTCCCAGCGAGATAACGGAGATACCTGTAGTACCGCCGCCGATATCGATGATCATATTACCGGTAGGTTCTTCCACATCGATACCGATACCCAGCGCTGCGGCCATCGGCTCATGGATCATATAAACCTCCTTGGCGCCGGCCTGCTCGGCAGAGTCGCGTACGGCCCGCTTTTCCACTTCGGTGATACTGGAGGGGATGCAGATCACCATACGCCAGCTCGGCGGGAACAGCGGCTTTTTGGGATATACCAGCTTGATCATTTCGCGAAGCATGCCTTCTGCCGCATCGAAATCGGCAATCACTCCGTCTTTCAGCGGGCGGATCGTTTTCAGATGCTCGTGCGTTTTTTCGTGCATCATCATAGCCTTCTTACCAACCGCTATAATCTTGCCGGTATTACGGTCGCGGGCAACGATAGAAGGCTCGTCCACCACCACCTGTTCATTATGTATGATCAGGGTATTGGCAGTTCCTAAATCAATGGCTATTTCCTGTGTTAAAAAATTAAACAATCCCATAAATACAACGCGGCTGGAGATTTTAAATAAATAAACGCAAAGTTGCAAAAAAATAACCGCAAAACGGGGGCAAATACAATCTTTCTTTGCGCGGGGGAATATGATCATTTTAATTAGCTAATGTGATAATTAGCTGATGTGCTAATGATCCCTCGCGACAGATATTAGCTAATCAGCACATTGGCTGATTAGCTAATTAAAACGATACTTTAAATATGATAATTTGTAAATTTGAAAATAAATACAAGACATCCATTTCCATACTACGCAGGTATTTTAAAATTGACACATTCTCGAATTTTCAAATTAATGTTAAAGATAATTAAATTCATCTGTCACAGATTTATCTATTCTGCTAAACTATTCGTATTTTTGCACCTTATTACAAACCTTTATGGCAAAGCAAAGTGAAAGAAAATGTTCCTTCTGTGATCTGATGGAAAATGAGGTGAACATTCTCTTTACGGGGATGAAGGGAAATATCTGTGACCAGTGTATTGAGAACGCCCATTACCTGCTTCAGGAAACTACGGGCAACAAGAAAGAGGTTAAGAACGAGAAATACGATGTACGCAAGCATAAAATGCACAAGCCCAGGGAGATCAAAGCCTTCCTGGATCAGTATGTGATCGGTCAGGATGATGCCAAAAAAGTTTTATCGGTATCAATCTATAACCATTACAAGCGGTTGATGTTCCCGCCACAGGATGATGTGGAGATTGAGAAGTCGAATATTATTATGGTAGGCGAAACAGGCACGGGCAAAACCCTCTTGGCCAAGACGATCGCCCGGCTGCTTCAGGTGCCGTTCGCCATTGTGGATGCCACTGTATTCACCGAAGCGGGGTATGTAGGCGAAGATGTGGAAAGTATCCTTGCCCGGCTGCTCCAGTCCAGCAATTATGATGTAGCTGCCGCCGAACGCGGTATCGTGTATATTGACGAAATAGACAAAGTTGGCCGCAAGGGAGATAATCCGTCCATCACCCGTGACGTAAGCGGCGAAGGCGTGCAGCAGGCGATGCTCAAGCTGCTCGAAGGCGCCGAAGTGCTGGTACCGCCGCAGGGCGGCCGCAAGCACCCGGAGCAGAAAATGGTAAAGATCAACACGCAGAATATCCTCTTCATTTGCGGCGGCGCCTTTGAAGGTATCGACAAGATGATCGCCCGCCGTGTGCAGACCTCTGCAATCGGCTACAATGCCATTAAAGCTACCAAAGAACTGGACCGCGCTAACCTGCTGCAATATGTAAATGCACAGGACCTGCGTACGTTCGGACTGATACCCGAACTGCTCGGCCGCCTGCCGCTGGTTACCTATCTCAACCCGCTGGACCCCGCTGCGCTCAAGCGCATCCTGACCGAGCCGAAAAATGCGCTGATCAAGCAATACACCAAGCTGTTCGAATACGAGAACATTAAACTGGAAGTGGACGATGATGCGCTGGACTATATGGTAGAGAAAGCCGTGCAATTCAAGCTGGGCGGCCGGGGACTGCGGGCCATTTGCGAGATGATCCTTACCGACGCCATGTTTGATCTGCCTTCGGAAAAAACCAGCGATGTTTTCCATCTCACACTCGAGTATGCACAGCAAATGCTGGAACATTCCAAGCTGGACTATATGAAAGCCGCGTAAACAAACAAACGATCTGTAGTTTCCAAAGTATTTTTAAACTGTAATGTATGCAGGAACTCATTCAGCAACTGGTAGATAAAGCAGGGCTTACCGAAGATCAGGCCGGAAAATCCATTGAAGTCATCAGGGAATTCATTCTAACGAAAATCCCACCCATGATGCAGCCGATGGTTGACAACTTCCTGGGTATCAGTCCGGAAGAAAATCAATAAATACCTACGCAGGGTACCGGAGGATAAAATGTTGCTTTTCGCGCAACTCATCCCGGAAGAATAATAAACCGTAACGATAAAGCTCCATACTCAAACGGACCTCGGAACGGCCATACAAAGACCGCCAAACCTCTGTATGAAAGGCTGTTTTGTATATGCCGGTGAAGACGATCACGCTATGTTCCGTACGTCTGCCGGTGGCGTGCAGATATACCTGCTCCCATTCAGTTGCGCCGGGATCATCGATCCAGATCACATGTTCCGCTCCGAAGTACTGCGCCAACTGCTCCCGGAACGTGCCGCCAGGCCGCACACGCAACACCTGCTCTATGAAGTTAAAGACAAAAGGAGAATGTACGCCATGTCGTGTCAGCGCTTTCCGGCGGTAAGAGAAATATGCGGATAGTGAATACCAGGTCACCGGCTGATTCGCTCGTACTGTTGAAATGTATAATTGTATGCATGGCGTTCATCGGCCTGATGAGGCTCTTCCCAAACCAATTGCCATTGTGCCGGATCTATTTCGGGGAAACATGGGTCCGCTCCCTCCGCATTTAAATCCACCTGCGTAACGTACAACCGCTACAGCAACGGCATTGCTTCTGCAAATATCTTGCCGCCGCCGATCACAAATACTTCATCGTTACCTTCCGTTTTCAGCCGCTCCATGCCTTCCTCCAATGTATGACATAAGATCACCCCTTCGGGTAATGACAGATCCCGCTGTGTGGATAATACAATATTCACCCTGCCGGGCAGCGGTCTTCCCAGCGATTCGAAGGTCTTCCGCCCCATCAGCACAGGCTTGCCCATTGTGGTGCGCTTAAAGAATTTCAGGTCTTCCGGTAAATACCAGGGAAGATCATTATCCCTGCCGATGGCATGATTGGAGGAAACGGCTACTATCGCGGAAACAGTCATGCTTTTGAGTTTTAAAAAATGATCAAACCGCTACGGGCGCTTTTATATGGGGATGATACTGATAATTCTCCAATGAAAAATCTTCGTACCGGAATGCAAACAGATCGGTCACACCGGGATTCAGCTTCATAACGGGCAGGGGATATGGCGTACGGGTCAACTGCAGCTTTGCCTGCTCCACATGATTGCTGTACAAATGCACATCTCCGAACGTATGTATGAACTCCCCCGCTTCCATCCGGCATACCTGCGCCACCATCATGGTCAGCAGCGCATAGGAAGCAATATTGAATGGTACACCGAGGAATACATCTGCACTGCGCTGATAGAGTTGGCAGCTAAGCGTACCCCGTATGCCCCGCTCCTGCTGAGCGGCGGTAGGCGGCACGGTATAAAACTGGAACAAGGCATGGCAGGGGCTTAAAGCCATCTGCGGGAGATCTGCGACATTCCATGCGCTCACGATCATCCGCCGGCTGTCCGGGTTATGTTCAAGCTGGTGCAGCAGGTCCTTTATCTGGTCATATGTTTTACCATCGGCGCCCGTCCAGCTACGCCACTGATGACCATATACCGGCCCCAGCTCCCCGTTTTCATCTGCCCATTCGTCCCATATGCTCACACCGTTTTCTTTCAGGTATTCAATATTGGTCGCTCCTTTCAGGAACCATAATAATTCATGAATAATAGACCTGAGGTGTAACTTTTTAGTAGTGACCAACGGGAATCCTTCCTGCAAAGGGAAGCGCATCTGGTAGCCAAAACAACTGATGGTACCGGTACCTGTACGATCGGATTTTTGTACGCCTTCATCCAGGATATGCTGTAATAAACGATGGTATTGCTGCATCGTGTAAAATTCGTTTAAATTACTGAAAGAACAATTATCCCGTGATAAGCCCTTATAGGAAAACAGAAATAATCTATTATTTTTGATCCTGCATACACATCACAACTTCCATGACGCAAACGCTTTCTATCGTAATACCTGCATACAATGAAGGCCCTACGATTCATCGTATCCTGGATAAGATCAGGGAAGTTACACTGATCCAGGGAATCGGGAAAGAGGTGATTATTGTAAACGACTGCTCCCGGGACAATACGGAAGAGTCTATCCACAATTACCAGGCCGCTCATCCTGATCTGCCGATATCTTATTACCGGCACGAAGCGAACCAGGGTAAGGGTGCTGCCCTGCGTACCGGCATACAAAAAGCGAAAGGAGATTTTGTGATCATACAGGATGCCGATCTCGAATACGACCCGAATGAGTTTAATATTCTGCTGAAGCCTATCCTGTCGGGGTTTGCAGATGTGGTGTACGGATCTCGTTTTATGGGTGGTAATCCGCATCGCATATTGTTCTTCTGGCACTCTATCGGCAACCGCTGGCTGACTACCTTATCAAATATGCTCACCAACCTGAACCTGACGGACATGGAGACCTGCTATAAGCTCTTCCGCAGGGAAACGATCCAATCGATCGACCTGAAAGAAAACCGCTTCGGGTTTGAACCGGAAGTAACTGCCAAGATCTCAAGGGTACCTAAAATACGGATCTATGAAGTAGGGATTTCTTATTACGGGCGCACCTATGAGGAAGGGAAAAAAATCGGATGGAAAGATGGCTTCCGCGCGATATGGTGTATCCTGAAGTATAATTTGTGGAGCAAATAATAAAACTATTAAGGAATTAAGGAGTTTAGATCATTAAGAACACTTATTCTTTAATGCCTTAATGGTGAAAAAACACAACGCTAATTCAGGCTTCTGAAATCCACCGGCACCAGCTTGCTCACGCCCGGCTCCTGCATCGTCACACCGTAGATCACATCCACTGCAGCCATGGTCTGCTTGTTGTGCGTCACAATGATGAACTGCGAGTTATCGGAGAATTTCCGGATCATCTGTGTGAACTTGCCTACGTTAGCATCATCGAGCGGCGCATCTACTTCATCGAGGATACAAAAAGGCGCAGGCTTGATCAGATAGATCGCAAATAAGAACGCAGTTGAGGTCAGGGTCTTTTCCCCACCCGAAAGCTGTGTGAGCGTGCTTGGCCGCTTTCCTTTCGGCTGTGCATAGATCTCTATACCACTATCAGCTATATTATCCGGATCAGTAAGACGCAGATCACAGGTATCTTCTTCGGTAAACAGCGCCTTGAATACCTGTATGAAGTTGGTGCGCACCATATCAAAGGTTTCCCGGAACCTGGCATTGGCCGTATTTTCCACTTCTTCTATAGTAGCCAGCAATGATTCCTTTGCATTCTCCAGGTCGGTTTTTTGCTCCACGATGAAATCATGACGCGCTTTCATTTCCGTATATGCTTCAATCGCGGTGGGGTTTATTTCCCCCATATTTTCCAGCCGCTTTTTGATCTTTTCCGTTTCCGCTGTCAGTTCTTCTACTGTCTGCTCACCGGTACGGGCCTGATCCAGTATCTCATCAAGGTTTACTTTAAACTCGACACTCAGCCGCTCCTTCATGCCCGCAAGCTGCAGCTTCATTTCATTCAGCTTGTCTTTGATACCGTTCAGCAAAGTTTCCGCATGTTCCTTTTCACGCCGCTTCTGGTTGAGCTGGCTCTCCTGTGCTGATACGGTATTCCGGAACTCATAATAAATCCGGTCTTTCTCATTCAGGGCTTTTTCTTCCGCTTCTTTTCTTTGCAGCAATTCATACAGCTCCTGGTCGCCACCATGTAGCTTACCTTCCGTCTCTGCCAGTTGAGCAGATGTTTGCTGCAGTTGCTCTTCATTACCGGTGATCTGGCGTTTCAGCTCGGCCAGCTGGTTGGTACGGAAGCTGTGCTCCTGCTTCAATCCCTCGATCTTGCTTTGCTGGCGTGTATATTGGATATTATGTTGATTGTATTGCTGCGTGGCAAAGTTAAAGTCCTGCTCTACCGACTGAAATTCCTGCTGTGCCTGCGTTCCGCGCTGCTGCAGCTCCTGCAGTCCGGCTGTGATCTGTTCCAGCTGCGCCCTTGTCCCGGCAATGCTTTCATGTGTATCATCCAGTTGCTCCTGCAGATCCTGCAAACGCTTGTCACCCTGCAGGTTCAGGTGCTCGAAATTTTCAACGCGGTTACCCAGGTTAACGATATGATTCTGCAAACGGTTTATTTCCTGCCGGGTCTGTTCGATCACCTTATCATTCAGCTCCTGATTGAACCCGGTGATCTGTGTCTGCGTATCGGAGATATGCTGTTTCAGGGCGGCAGTAGTTTGTGCAAGCGTTTCAATCTCTTTGGCCAGCCGCTCAAGATTTTTGGCCCTGCCGATCTTGTTCCCTTCAAAAGCGCCTATAGAACCGCCGCCTAAAGTGTATTTACCACGGATCATCTTTCCGCTTCTGTCCACCAGCACACTGCCGTTGTCCAGCGGTGCGCCGGCAACCGATGCGCCTTCGTCCGCAATATATACATGTCCGAGCAAATGCTCTGCCAGAGGGCGGTATATATCATCCACATCGACAACGCTCAATGCCGGGATCGCATTTGCCGGCGCCGTATGCGCTGCTCCGGCCAGGCCGTTCAGCTGACTGAGCACAAAAAAGTTGGCTTTCCCCTTCTTATTGGTTTCCAGCAAGTGTACAGCTTCCACCGCCTCCTGCAGATCATTTACCAGGTAATAGTTCAGATAGCTGTCGAGGAGGTTTTCGAGCGCTGCACGGTATTCGTCCTTTACCACAAACACATCCGAAAGCAGCGGTGCATTGCTGTTCCAGTCTTTGTGTTTTTTCAGGAATTTAATGCTGTCCGGGTAACCCTCGAGACTGTCCACCAACGATTTGAGCAGGTCATGTTCGTTGCGGCGGCTGTCGAGCTTACGGTTTTCCTCTATCAGCGTAGCGCGCAGCGATTCAAGCTGCTCCTGGCTTTGCAGGATCTTGTGCTTTACTTCTTCCTGCCGCGTGATCAGTGTCTGCAGCTCATCCTGCCGCTCCTGCAATTGCCCTTCTGCATCTTCCCGTTCGCGGCTGATCGTTGTGATCTGTGCATTCCGGTTTGTCTTTTCATCCTGTATCTGCTGCATACTGCGCTGCAGGTTCATCACAGAGGTATCCGCAACGGCCACCTTTTTTTCTGCATCAAACTGATGGCGCTGCTGTTCCTGATACTCCTGACGAAGCTGCTCAAGCGCCTGCTTCTTCCCGTCGAAAGCCTCCCGTTTTTCATCTACGGTATGACGCAGTGTTTCAAGCTGGTCGCGTAATTCTTCGAGTATGCCGTGCTCTTCGGTGATCTGGTTGGCGGCAAAACTGATAGACTCCTCGAGCTGCTTCAGTTGCTGACCGGCGCCTGCAAGAAATTCATTGAGGTTTTTCTCCCGCTCCTTCA
>JBEBVQ010000070.1:0-9411 GCA_040392625.1 Taibaiella soli
GATGACGACCTGGTGCTGCCGCAGATCGCAATAGGCCTGGAAGGGGTGATCTCTGTAGCGGCCAATTGCTACACGCAGGACTTTACACAGATGGTGCAGCATGCCCTGGATAACCGCTTCCCGGAAGCGCGGGCATTGCATTATAAGCTCCTGCACGGTATAAGGTTGCTGTTCGCAGAAGGTAACCCCGCTGGTGTAAAAAGTGCTTTGAACAAGTATGGTATTTGCAGCAGTACGGTACGGTTGCCACTGGTACCCGCCACCGCTGGGCTGGAGGATATGACACAGGCATTTGTGCATTCCCTTCGTTAAAAGCAGTTGTTCCTGATTTTGTAACTTTGCGTAAATTTTAAATAGAATATCAATTTTATGAGTACAACCACACGGTCTGAAATAGACTTTAAATTGCCTTACAAAGTAAAGGACATCAGCCTGGCTGAATGGGGCCGCAAGGAGATAAAGCTTGCTGAAGCGGAAATGCCCGGCCTGATGGCCATACGAGCGGAATATGGCGCACAGCAGCCACTGAAGGGCGCCCGTATAGCCGGATGCCTGCACATGACGATCCAGACTGCCGTACTGATCGAAACGCTGGTTGCACTCGGCGCTGAAGTGCGCTGGAGCTCCTGCAATATCTTTTCCACGCAAGATCATGCTGCTGCAGCCATCGCTGCTGCCGGTATCGGTGTATTTGCCTGGAAAGGCCAGACTCAGGCGGAGGCCGACTGGTGTATCGAACAGACGCTGTTCTTCGGTTCGGAAGACCGCCCGCTGAATATGATCCTCGACGACGGCGGCGACCTCACCAACATCGTATTCGACAACTATACCGAACTGGTACAGCATATCAAAGGCTTATCCGAAGAAACTACTACCGGCGTGCACCGCCTGTACGAGCGCATGGCTAAAGGTACTTTGCCCATGCCGGCGATCAACGTAAATGACTCTGTTACCAAATCCAAATTCGACAATAAATACGGCTGTAAAGAGTCCCTCGTGGACGCTATCCGTCGCGCTACGGATGTGATGATGGCCGGGAAGGTTGCCGTTGTAGGCGGTTATGGAGACGTAGGTAAAGGCTCGGCAGAATCACTGCGCGGCGCCGGCGCCCGTGTGATCGTTACGGAAATTGACCCGATCTGTGCGCTGCAGGCTGCGATGGACGGATTCGAAGTGAAGAAAATGATTGACGCGATACCCGAAGCCGATATCATTGTAACCGCTTCCGGCTGCCGTGATCTTATCACAGAACAGCATTTCCGCGCGATGAAGGACAAAGCCATCGTTTGTAATATCGGCCACTTCGATATCGAAATCGACATGGCATGGCTGAATAGCAACTATGGCAAGACAAAAGATACGATCAAGCCTCAGGTGGATCTGTATAATATTGACGGCAAGGACGTGATCGTACTGGCCGAAGGTCGCCTGGTGAACCTGGGTTGCGCTACCGGTCACCCGTCTTTTGTGATGAGCAACTCCTTCACGAACCAGACGCTCGCCCAGATCGAATTGTGGAATAACCACAGCAATTACGAAAACAAGGTGTATGTATTACCCAAGCACCTGGATGAAAAAGTGGCCCGCCTCCACCTCGCCAAGATCGGTGTGGTGCTCGAAGAATTGACGGAAGCGCAGGCTGAATACCTCGGTATCCCGAAAGACGGCCCGTACAAAGCGGATCATTACCGTTATTAATCCGTTGGATCATAAAATAATAAAGAAGGTGTTCATGGTTTTGGGCACCTTCTTTGTTTTTGAAAATAATTAACTTCGTACTATGCCTGAAAAAAAGAAACCGGTATTCCATAAACGGATCTTCTGGGACGTGGATTTCGAGAAGCTGGATTACGATGCCAAAGCAGCTTTTGTCATTGAACGTGTATTCGAGCGCGGCGATGTGGAGGATATACGCCAGTGCAGGAGGTATTATGGGGATGAGAAAGTAACCGAAGTGTTGCTGAATGCGAAGTATTTACCAGAGCGCAGAATGCATCTTGCCAGCGCTGTCATTGATAGACCTGTTAATGAATTCCAAAGATACACAAACAAACAAAAAAATCCGGAACTTTTTCCATATTGAAACGACTGATGGAGATACCTGAATTGCACAGGTTTTCTCTTGTTGGAGGAACGGCTCTGGCATTGCGATATGGGCATAGGAAATCAATAGACCTTGATTTATTCTATCATGAGCCGTTTGATCGGAGTGAGGTTATTCAGGCGTTGCAAACAAATTTTCATAAGGATTTTGTCTATGAGGGAGTGCATTCCCATTTCGGAATTTTTTGCTATATCGCTGATATAAAAGTGGACATTGTACATTATCCGCATGCACCGATTTTTCCAATTGATGAGATAGATAAAGTGAGGATGTACCGAAGTGAGGATATTGCATGCATGAAGATACAGGCAATATTGGGGCGCGGCAAAAAGAAAGACTTCTGGGATTTAAGCGAATTATTCGCACATTATTCATTACGGCAAATTATTTCCTGGCATGAGCAGAAATATCCTGGTCAGATGTTACTGATCTCCATCCCCCAGGCCATCACCTACTTTGATGATGCCGAAGAAAGCGAGGATCCTGTAAGCCTCAAAGGCCAGACCTGGGAACAGGTGAAGCAGGCAATACGAAAAGAAGTCAGTAAATACCTGAGTTGAACATTCCGTTGCATGTAGAGGTTGCATGCAACGTCCCTACGACAGGAAATTCAGAAATTCCTCTTCCGTAAGCACGGATACCGTCCCCAATTTTTTCGCTTTCTCCAGCTTGGATCCTGCATCGGCGCCCACCACCAGGTAGTTGAGCTTGCTGCTGACGCTGCCGAGGATCGAGCCGCCGCGTTCTTCTACCATAGCTTCTGCCTCACTGCGCTTAAAATGGCTTAACGTACCGGTAAACAAAAAAGTCTTCCCTGTTAAAGCGCCTTCGATTTGGTTATGGTTCTTATGCTGGTTCTCAAGGTTGACGCCTGCCTCTTCCAGCAACTCTATCATATGCCTGTTCTCCGGTGTATCGAAAAAATGAGTTACTGAAGCAGCCACTTTGGGGCCGATATCTTCAAGGGTGACCAGCTTTTCTTCATTCCATTCATACAGGTCACGGAGGTGATTGACAGCGGCTGCCAGTGTTTTGGCCGTGGTCTCGCCCACATGGCGGATGCCCAGGCCGAAGATCAGGCGGTTCAGCGGTTGCTGCTTGCTGTTTTCTATGGCTTCCCGGAGATTGGAGATTGATTTGGCGCCGAAACCCTCCATCACCTGCAGGCGTGTCCAGTCGATCCGGTACAAACCAGGAATGTCTGTCAGAATCCCTTCCTGAAAGAATTTTTTTACATTGGATTCGCCCATGCCCCGGATGTCCATTGCATCTTTGCTGCAGAAGTGAATGATGCGCTCCACCACTTGCGCCTCGCAACTGATATTAATGCACCGCCATACCGCTTCGTCTTCCGGTCTTTCGAGCGGTTGTTCGCACACAGGGCATGTTTGGGGAAAGGTTACAGGCTGTTCATTTCCGTCGCGCAGTTCCGGCATCGACTTCACGATATAAGGGATCACATCTCCCGCTCTTTCTACCAATACGGTATCGCCAATGCGCAGGTCTTTTTCACGTACATTGTCTTCATTAAACAGCGACACGGAACTGATTGTCACACCGGCAAGCGGCACCGGCGTGATCTTGGCTACCGGTGTAATGGTGCCGGTACGGCCCACCTGGAACTCTACCCGTTCCAGTTTGCTGGTTGCCTGTCGTGCTTTGAATTTATAGGCAACCGCCCAACGGGGATGGTGTGCGGTCATGCCCATCTGTTCCTGCAATGCGATGCTATTCACCTTGATCACGAGGCCATCGAGTTCATAAGGCAGGTCATCACGACGGGCTTCAAATGTGGTGCAGAAATCAATGACCTCTTCTATTGTACTGCATTTTTTCATTTCCCGCACAGGGGTTGAAAATCCAAGATCGTACAGCCATTGCAAGGTGTCGTAGTGGGTGTTGAGTGGCGCCGGAACGGTTGTGCCGGATTCGGCAGTATAGTCGCTCACGTGATAGACGATGGCCGCCAGCCGGCGTTTGCGCACTTCATCCGGATTCAGCATGCGTAAGGTTCCGGCGGCCGCATTCCGTGGATTGGCCAGCGGCTGCAATCCTTCTTTTGTTCTTTGTTCATTGAAGGCGGCAAAAAAATCCTTGTGCATCACCACTTCCCCGCGGATTTCGATCTGGTGTAATCCTGCTTTATCGAACGGTGCCGCGAGGGGTATCGAACGGATCTGCCGGATGTTGGTGGTGATCTCTTCACCCATCACGCCATCTCCACGAGTGGCGCCGCGCATGAGCTTGCCGTCTTCGTAGATCAGGGAAATGCTGGCGCCATCGTACTTCGGCTCTACACAATATTCCAGCGTTTCGGTACCTGCATATTCCTTGCATCGCCTGTCCCAGTCGCGCAGGTCTGCCTCGTTATGGGTATTATCGAGGCTGAGCATAGGTACGAGATGGCTCACCGGGGGGAATTTCTCACTCAATCCTATGGCCACACGTTGCGTCGGAGAATCCGGGGTGACATGCTCCGGGTATTGCTCTTCGAGGTGTTTCAGTTTTTTAAACAGGACGTCATATTCTGCATCAGCTAACACAGGATTATCCTCGACATAATATTTCCGGTCGGCATAATTGATCGCTTCGCGCAGCCGGGTGATAATCTCTTCCGGTTCGCCGTCCTCGTGTTGTAATAATGCTTTAGCCTGCTCGTATAAATGCTGCTCTTGCCTGTTGACATCCATAAGGACAAAAATAAGCGAAAGAACCCGGAGGCAATTTGAAAATTTGGAAATGCTTATGGTGGTTCAGAGATGAGGATTGAGGAATGAAACACATTTTCACACAGCATGTGCATAACTCAGTATCCGGCCTTGGAGCCAATGGCGTTTAAAAAAATGATGGAATGGAGCGGCCAAAACAAATCCTGTCCGAAGCACGAAGCGAAGCGGAGTGCAAGTTTGATTTGTTTTAGCGGAATGGAATCATTTTTTAGCCAATTGGATCCCAGCCGGTGATCTTTTTATTCGCCGATCAATGATCTTTCAAAAGCGCTCATGAGCTCCCTCCAGTCGGTTGCTTCTTTTTCCATCCAAGGGAAAAAGAAGGTGAAAAAGGTAGGGATCCTTCAATTGAACTATCAGCATGTTTAAATGACTCAGGTGCTCAGTTCATCCCACTGTCCCGCGCCTTCCCGGATCAGGACAGGCTCTTCCCCGGTGCAGTCAATGACGGTGGAGGGGATCATGCCGCCGGGGCCGCCGTCGATAACCATATCTACAAGATGATCGAATTGATCGTGTATCAGCTCGGGATCGGTGTAATATTCCACATCATTATCCATGGGCAGTGATATGCTCATAATGGGGTTGCCGAGCTGGGCTACCAGCTCGCGTGTAATATTATGATCCGGTACACGGATACCGACAGTATCTTTTTTCATTTTCAACTGCCTGGGTACCTGCCTGCTGGCATTCAGGATGAATGTATATGGCCCCGGCAGCCTGCTTTTTAATAACCGGAACACGGGGGTATCGATACTTTGGGCATAATCGCTGAGGTGGCTCAGGTTATTGCAGATAAAAGAAAACCGGGCTTTTTTCGGATTGATCCCCTTGATGCTGCAGATGCGTTTGATCGCATCTGTGTTATAAATATCACAACCCAGTCCGTAAATGGTGTCGGTCGGATAGATAATGACGCCTCCCTGCTGCAGGCAGGATACAGCGGATTGGATATTTCTGGATTGCGGATTGGCGGGATGGACAGGTAGTAACATAGTGCCCTTTCTATGAAGGTACGAAAAATCATCCATTTAATTAGCTGATCAGCCAATGTGCTGATTAGCTAATATCTGTCGCGAGGGATCATTATCACATCAGCTAATTATTACATCAGCTCATTAAAATGATCCATTACCCCATATCCGGGAAACGTGTTCGTATCGCGGTCAGCGCCTGTTGCAGCCGTTCCGGCGGCGTACCCTCGATCAATGTCCAGGGAACGCCGCTGTGCACTACGATGTCTTTGTATATATGGAAGAAGTAGCGGCGCATGAGATCATCCGGATATTCCCGCAGCGGGTCGTCTTCCCAGGGCATGTCAATACCGGTGAGCAGATACAAGTCGTAGCTGCGCCGGGCGATCTCTTCGAGTATGCTGCGATCACAGCGCTGATACTTATGCTCGCTCCATACCTTGATCACATAGAGATCGGTGTCGCAAATCAGCAGTTTATCTGCTGTTTGAGCGAGCATATCTTCTCCGGCCAGTTGCTCCTTCGCTATGGCCAGCAGATCCTCCTCGGCATAAGGGCTGCCCAGATCATTGAGATAATTGCGGGCATACTCCGGTACATACACCGTATTCAGTGCCTCAGCGATCTGTTGGCTGAGTGTACTCTTGCCGGTGGATTCCGGGCCGATAACGACAATTTTTTTTACGGACACGGTTGTATTGTCAGGTGCGGGTTGTGCTTTTTTCCCGGAGGTATATCTTCCTCCAGTTAATGAACCCAAAAATAGCCACAATAAAAAGAAATAACGTCAGCAATGCCGTAAGCGGCATTTTTTTATAGACCAGCAGCGGTATCGCGGAGATATTGGAGATATTGAGCAGAATCCAGTTCTCTACTTTCCGTCGGGCAAGCAGCCACATACCCGCCCAGGCGGTAGCCGCAACCCAGGCATCCCACGCGGGTACGGTGGAATCGGTATAAGTGGAAAGCACTACAAAGAGCAAGATCCATCCTGCAAGCACAATGGAGGACGTTATGATCCAGTCTTTCGCGTTATTCATCGCG
Source organism: Taibaiella soli (assembly GCA_040392625.1). Taxonomy (GTDB): domain Bacteria; phylum Bacteroidota; class Bacteroidia; order Chitinophagales; family Chitinophagaceae; genus JBEBVQ01. The sequence goes on from JBEBVQ010000070.1 coordinate 6,852, forward strand.
ATCGATAGCGGCACGCCGTTTTTTCTCCGTATCCAATGTGCCCAGCCATAGATGCTCATGATAAAATAGTACAGGTTCAGCATGCCTTCTGCATAAAGTCCGGTGCCGGGGTGGATAAAGAGCCAGGTGAATATCGCTGTCCCAACAATGCCTGTTGGGTAAAGCCATACGCTGTTGGCACGGGAGAACAGTACACTGGCCACGCTGAATAATACCGCAATCCATTCCAGCAACGGTGTGCTGCCGATCTGTGCTGTAAAGAGGCGAAGCCATTCCTGGATTTGCATATGGGGACAAAAGTAAGTGGGTTTTCCTTTAATGAGCCAATTAGCTTAAAACGATCTATTTAATTAGCTAATCAGCCAATGTGCTGATTAGCTAATATCTATCGCGAGGGATCATTAGCACATCAGCTAATTATCATATCAGCTAATTAAAATGATTGTTTTGTTCCGCAGGTATGTTTTCACATTCCCGGTTTCCGGGGTATTTTTGCTCATGCGGTATATCTGGCAACACATTGAAGCGATAACGGACACTTATGATGGTACACTGCCGCTTTCGCATTTCCTGAAAGGGTATTTCAAAAAACATACACGGCTTGGCAGCCGCGACAGGAAGGTGCTTGCGGATATGGCGTATTCCTGGTACAGATGCAGCAAGGGGTTTGACGAAGCCCTTTCTTTTGAGCAGCGATTGCAGGCCTGTCTTTTTTTATGCGAAACTACATCGCCGCACATCACTCGTTTCCTTCCCGAAGCCTGGGGTAATGCAGGAGGTACGACTGCCGGACGGATATCCTTCCTGGAAAAATCAGCAGGTATCATATTCCGGATACAGGATATCCTGCCTTTTATACCTGTTTTGTCTGACGGTATTCATACGGAGGAATGGCTGGCATCGATGCTGCGCCAGCCCCGTTTGTTCATTCGTATCGTCGCATCACCGGAGCAGGTGATGGCGCAGCTTGAGGCCCGTCAGATAGCTTACCGCCGCTACGAACATGTATATGGTAACGGGAAGCACTCCCTGTGTCTTTCCCTGCCTAACACAACACCTGTGAATAAAATACTCCCACCCAATACTTATGTGGTACAGGATCTTACTTCTCAGAAAACGGGTCATTATTTTCACACGGCTCACGGGAAAGACTGGTGGGATTGCTGTGCAGGCGCGGGTGGCAAGTCGTTGCTGCTGCGCTATATTGAGCCTGGGGCGCGGATCGTCGCCTCTGACCGGCGGCAGACAATCCTCAGTAACCTGGCAGCCCGCTTCGGGCAATACGGGCTTGCCGCTCCGGATATACGGACGGTAGATGTAGCTGATGTTACCGCATTGCAAAAGATATTGAAAGGAGAAAGCTTTGATCATATTATCTGTGACGCGCCTTGCTCGGGAAGCGGCACATGGGCGCGTACCCCGGAGCAACTGTTTTTTGCACGGGAAAGCGATATACGGTCGTTTGGCGTGCTGCAGCGGCAAATAGCCGGCAATGTGCTGGATTATCTGCGGCCGGGTGGCCGGCTGATCTATATCACCTGTTCTGTATTCCGGGAGGAAAATGAAATGGTCAGTCGCAGCTTGGCAGAGGGAGCCGGCGCTTCGCTGACAGAAGAGAAATTGATCAACGGTATGGCGCACGAGGCCGATAGTATGTATGTGGCGGTGCTGGAGCGTAAGACTAACTGAAATGTGTTGAATGTGACAAATGTGCTTATCACATTTCCCACATTCAACACATTCCCCACATTAATTTGTCACATTGATTCAATATTGAATATCCCGGGTGCGTGGAATTAAGTATATTGCGCTTTCCGCACACTGTTATGCAAGCATTTCTTGATTTTGTCAGTAACCTCACGGATCCGCAATGGATAATCGCACATGGCGGATTATTTCTTGTCGCCTTTATTGTTTTTGCGGAAACAGGTTTGTTCATCGGTTTTTTTCTGCCGGGAGATTATTTGCTGTTTATCACAGGAATGATCATTGCCAATTCCCAGTACCCGTTCGAGGCCAATCTGGCGAACCTGGTCTTCTGGATTGTCCTGATTGTGATCTGCGGGGTTTTGGGGAATATGGTCGGGTATTGGTTCGGGAAAAAATCAGGGCCATTACTCTTTGAGCGCCGGGATACCTGGCTTTTTAAGCGCAGGCACCTGGTGCAGGCGCAGGCTTTTTACGAAAAACAGGGTGGCTTTGCGATTGTCATTGCCCGTTTTCTCCCGATCGTCCGCACATTCGCACCTATTGTGGCAGGCGTCGTGCATATGGAACGGAAAAAATTCATGCTCTACAATATTATCGGCTGCGTTGCCTGGGTTGTCAGCATGACGGTGACAGGTTACCTACTCGGTACCAATGAATGGGTGAAAAATAACCTGGAGAAGATCGTGATCGGGCTGGTGCTGGTTACTACCGGGCCGGTGTTGTTCAAGATGATCTTTCACCGCAGGAAGTAACTGTTCAATTAGCTGATGTGCTAATGATCTCTCGCGACAGATATTAGCTAATCATCACATTGGCTGATTAGCTAATTAAATAGATCATTTTTAACCCT
>JBEBVQ010000071.1:0-9250 GCA_040392625.1 Taibaiella soli
TAAAAAGGCCGCTGCCAAGAAAGCTGCCGCGCCTAAAAAGGCCGCCGCTAAAAAAGCTGCGCCTAAAAAGGCTGCTGCAAAGAAAGCTGCACCTAAAAAGGCCGCTGCCAAGAAAGCTGCCGCGCCCAAAAAGGCTGCTGCACCTAAAAAAGTCGCTGCTAAAGCTAAAAAAGCACCGGCTAAGAAGAAAAAGTAAGCTGACTATTGCAAACGTAAAGAGACTGTATAACCCACAGTCTCTTTTTTTGCTTTTATTCGCCGTGCCAATCACCCTTTTCCCCGGAAATTGAATAAATTTGCAACACTAAAAATCTGTCTGAAAACAGGTCTATGAGTTATCGCGATTCCCATAATACAGACGCCCCGAAATATGCACGGATGAGGTCAATGCTACATCTTGTCATGGGCGCCCTCTATCTTGTTTTGGGTGTGAGTGTGATCGCACTTCACAGTTATGGTAAATTTGAGCTGGCACCCGGTATTGCTTATGGTATGGGTGCGCTTTTGATTGTGTATGGAGTGTTTCGGATATGGCGCGGCTACAGCGGTATCCGCCAGGGTTAATTTGAAAAGAAACTGAATTGGAATTGCATATTATATTTCAAATGCGTTCATTTTCAAATCCCTCTGGCACGCTGTTAAATAATTGTTACAAGCATTTTAAATCCCGCTGATTGAAAAGGATATTTCCTAAAATTGTCATTATGCAATGGGTCAGATATACCATATATACTATAGCGGTGGCAACTGTCTTTGCAGCATGCGGTGATAGCAGCCGGAAACCGCAGGACACACTCTCCAGCGGTACGGTGGATATTTCGGTAGATGAAACTTATATGCCTGTCATAGAAGAACAACTAAAAGTGTTCCGGAGCAGTTTCCCGGATGCCACTGTAAATGTGCATTATAAACCTGAGTCCGAATGCTTTAAAGATCTTTTTGAAGGACGGGCAAAAGTGATCCTGGTCACCCGCCAGTTGCACCCCGAAGAAAAACCTGCTTATGAGCAGAAAAAGATCGTAACTCATTCGCTCGCAGTGGCCAAAGATGCGGTGGCCGTGATCGTTAATCCTGCCGCTGAAGACAGCTTGCTCAGCCTGAGCCAGATCAGAGGCATACTTACAGGCGTGTACAAAAAGAAATACACGGTTGTTTTTGATAATCAGGGCTCCAGCACCGTCCGGTATATTGCCGATTCCCTGATACCCGGCGAGGAATTGGGCGCTAATGTATATGCAGCGAAAGGGAATGAGGCAGTAGTCGATTATATAGCGCAAAATCCCGATGCTATTGGCTTTATCGGTTTGAGCTACGTAAGCGACGCCTCGGATCCCGGCACGGAAGCCTTTCTCCAAAAAGTGAAAATTGCCGCAATCTGGCACGACAGCGCACAACAATTCTACAAGCCATACCAGGCATATATCGCCATGGATCTCTACCCGCTGACCCGTGAGCTTTATTACGTCAGCAGGGAAAATTATCCGGGTCTTGGCACGGGCTTTACTAATTTTTTAGGAAAGGAACGGGGACAATTGATATTTGCATCTGCGCGGCTTTTTCCGCTTCGTATGAATATCGTGATCCGTGACGCTTCGATCAATAAAAATTAAAAACCAATTCTTAAATAAAACCATAGCAGAAAAGTACGTAAATCAGAAATAAATGAAGAAACCAATCGTAATCATTGCCGCATTGTTGCTCGCGTTTGGCGTTCATGCCCAATCACTGGAACAAGGAGTAAAAATGCTGCGTTATGAGCGCTTCGAAAAAGCAAAGGAAGAGCTTACACCGCTTGCTGCGGGAGATGCGCGGGCCAATTATTATCTCGGTTTGGCTGAATTAGGCTTGGAAAACCTGGATGCCGCCGGCGCTATATTCTCAAAATACCCCGAAGATGCTGCTAATATGTCCGGTCTTGCACGGGTAGCGTTCATGCGGAAGAATACGGCGGAGGGTATGCGCCTGCTGCAGGCGATTGTTGCCAAAACCAAAAAGAAGGACTGGGAACCATACCGGTTTGCGGCAGACGCCATCACTTATACGGAGGGTGGCGACCTGCAGCAGGCCATCAGTTGGTATAAAATCGCATTGCAGCGGAATGAAAATGCCGACCTGCATATCGGGCTGGGAGATGCCTATCGGAAAACAGAAGGTGGTGGTGGAGAAGCGATGGATAACTACGAAGCGGTAACCGGGAAAGACGCGTCTAATTCTTTGGCTCATTCACGTGTAGGGTCGCTGTGGTATGGTTCCAGAAACTATGATCTGGCCCTTGCTGCCTGGCAGAAAGCCAAAGATGCGGATCCGGAAAACCCGCTCCCTTATCGCGATCTGGCTAATGCGTATTTCTATTCCGGCAAGTACGATCTCGCCCGGCAGAATATTGAAGAATACCTGCGGCGCTCCGACAAAAGCTGCGATGACCGTATCCGTTATGCCGATATTCTCTATCTCACAAAAGACTATACTGCAGCGATCAATAAAATGCAGGAAATGATTGCTACCTGCGGTGAGAAGCCTTATATGTATCGGGTGATCGGGTACAGCCAGACGGAAATCGGCGATAGCCTGAATGCATTGAAGAACATGCGCCTGTTTTTCAGCAAGCAGCCGGTGGAAAGAATACTGCCCTCCGACTACCAGTATATGGGCAGGATCTACATGAAGCTCAACCGCCCCGACTCGGCAGATTATTTCTACGAAATGGCGGTAATGGCAGACACAGCCGGCGATAAAGCGGAAACATACAGGGCCAACGCGGAAGATTTTAAAGCGCTGAAAAGCGACACCGGTTATGCAAAAGCCGGCGAATGGTATGGCCGCCTTGTTGCGGAAAATCCGGATGCCCCCGCACTGGACTATTACTACTGGGGATTCTGGAGTTACTACGGCCGGAATTATGAAACGGCAGCCAAAGCTTTCGAGGCATTTGAAGCCAAATATCCCGACCAGCCTTCCGCCACATACTGGCGCGGACGTGTGGCAGCCGCCATGGATCCGGAAGCAAAGGAAGGAACTGCGATATCCCATTATACCAAATGGCTGGAGATACCCAATACGGAAAACTATATCAAGAAAAACGCCGACCTGATGCAGGCGTACCAGTATCTGGCGTTATATCATTATAATAACAGCAACAAAGCAGAAACCACCAAATATCTGGATCTGATCACCGAGATTGAGCCGGATAATGCGTTTGTAAAGCAGGTGAAAGAGGCCATGAAGAAATAATGGTTTAATTAGCATATTAGCTAATTGGCTAATTCATGATACAACGCCGGATACCATATCCGGCGTTTCCTTTTTTTTGTTTGTAATACGCTGTGCTTCAACTATTTTTCCTAATTTTATTTTTGGCGGACAGCATGGGGTTGTCCGCTTGTTAATCAGAGGTGCATGGATTTTAAGATAAACAGACCCTACCCGCCCGCCGGTGATCAGCCGGCAGCTATACGGGAACTTGTGGCGGGGTTGCAGGACGGAGAACAGTTTATGACCCTGCTTGGTGTCACGGGTTCGGGGAAGACATTTACGATGGCGAATGTAGTGCAGGAGGTACAAAAACCTACGCTGGTGCTCACGCATAATAAAACACTTGTAGCGCAGCTTTATGGAGAATTCCGCCAATTCTTTCCTGACAATGCAGTAGAATATTTTGTCTCTTATTACGACTATTATCAGCCGGAAGCATATCTCCCGACTTCCGATACCTATATTGAAAAAGATCTCTCGATCAATGACGAGCTGGAAAAGCTGAGGCTCCGCGCTACATCCAGCTTGCTGAGCGGACGCCGGGATATCATTGTGGTGGCCTCTGTTTCCTGCATTTATGGTATGGGGAATCCTGCCGAATATGAAAACGGCATTACCCGGATCAGTGTGGGGGATAATATTGGTCGCAATCATTTTCTGCACCGGCTGGTGCATGCATTGTATAACCGCAGCCAGCTTGAGTTTACCCGCGGCACATTCCGGGTAAAGGGGGATACGGTGGACATCAATCTCCCGTATGTGGACTACGGTTACCGGGTCACATTTTTCGGTGATGAGATAGAAACGATCGAAAGTATTGAAGTGGAAAGCGGCAAGCGTATCGGCATGATGAATCATGCCGCTGTTTTCCCGGCCAATCTATACCTCGCTCCGCGCGACCAGATCAGCCAGATCATGTACGAGATACAGGATGAAATGAACAGCCAGGTGGACTATTTCAAAAAGAACGGCAAGCACCTCGAAGCACAGCGTATCAAAGAGCGCGTGAATTATGATCTGGAGATGATACAGGAATTGGGGTATTGCAGTGGTATTGAAAACTATTCCCGTTTTCTCGACCGGCGTGAGCCGGGCACAAGACCGTTCTGCCTGCTCGATTATTTCCCTGATGATTTTCTGCTGATCATAGACGAGAGTCACGTTACTATCCCGCAGATTAGCGGTATGTACGGTGGAGACCGTTCCCGCAAGCTGAATCTCGTGGAGTTCGGATTCCGGCTGCCATCAGCCTTGGATAACCGTCCGCTCAATTTTCATGAATTTGAGCAGCAGTTGAACCAGGTTGTATTTGTGAGCGCCACACCGGGGAAATATGAACTGGAACAGACCGGCGGGGTAGTAGTGGAGCAGGTAGTACGCCCTACCGGGCTGCTGGATCCACCGATAGAGATCCGTCCCAGTCTCAACCAGATAGACGATCTGCTGGACGAGATCGAAAAACGAGCGCAGAAAAACGAGCGCGTGTTGGTCACTACGCTTACCAAGCGCATGGCCGAAGAACTGGATAAATACCTGAAGCGTATCAATATCCGTTCCCGTTATATTCATTCGGAGATCGACACGCTGGAGCGGGTGGAGATACTGCGTGATCTGCGGCTGGGAGAAATAGATGTGCTGGTGGGTGTTAATCTGCTGCGCGAAGGGCTGGATCTGCCCGAAGTGTCTTTAATGGCTATCCTGGATGCCGATAAGGAAGGGTTTTTAAGGGATGAGCGCTCACTGACCCAGATGGCCGGACGCGCCGCCCGGAATGCGGAAGGGCTTGTGATCTTTTATGCCGACAAGATCACGGAAAGTATGCAGCGTACATTGGATGAAACCCAACGGAGGCGGGAAAAGCAATTGCGATACAATGAAGAGCATGGTATCATTCCACGAACCATACGGAAGTCAACTGAGCAGATATTCATCCAAACATCCGTTCTTGATATAAAAGGGTATGATGGGCAGCATAAGTATGCATTGTCTGATGCGCTTCCTGCAATGGCTGCAGAAGAACCTGCCGAATATAAAAGCGTTGCTGAGCTGGACAAACAGATTGCGCTGATACGGAAACGCATGGAGCAGGCGGCAAAAGATCTCGATTTTATGGAAGCGGCACGTTTGCGGGATAATATGCTCTTATTACAGCAGGAACGGGGGAAAATGAAGTAATTATGAGTTTTGAATTATGAATTATGAGTTATGAATGATGAATGTTGGAGGATATTCATCATTCATAACTCATCATTCATCATTCAAAAAAGTCTTAGCAATTGTTCAATGTCTTCTGCCTTGCTGTCTTCCCGTTTGTATTGGTAGCACAGCTTCAGTTCTTCCAGCATCTGGTAAATGACATCCCCGGAGGTCATCGGAGCAAAATATTCATCTGATTCAGGAGCATTGATCTTCCGGAGATAAGCAGTAACATCGTGCTGGGTATATACCATGCCGTTGAGCGGATCTATGAAAAACTGTATCTGCTGCCGGGTGTTTTCTTCACTTTGCGGAAAGAAAGGATGGAGCGTATCGATATACGCAAAAACAAACTGACGCGGCAACTTTACTGCAAATACAGGTATATCGAGCAGTTCACATAAAGCCAGATAGAGGATACCGAGGGAATAGGCATTACCCTGACGGCTGTCCAATACATTATTGATAAAGAAATGCTGCGGCTCGCGTTTGGTCAGCTCGTGGCCTTGCAGCTTGTAGTAATTGAAAAGAATACTGTTCAGCACATTAACCTGCTCAAGCGGGGTGAGGTAAATATTCAGTTCAATCCATATGTTGCGGCGTATCTGGTCGAAATGGGAGAGCAGGGCAGGAACATTCAGATCCGGGAACCGGTATTTGGCGATCAGGATAGCGCCGCGCAGCAACTCCGGCTTGCGGGCATCGCGCCATTCCATAAATTCAGCCTGCAGATCCTGAAAGTGTACCCGGTGGATCAGCATTTCGATACGGGCCTGCAGCGATTCATCGGCAGTGACTTCCCAAAGCTGCTCCAGCTTCGGGATGATCTCCCTGCCATAATCCAGCAACTTGGCAGCTACCGTATCAAATACTTCATCATCCGGATCATCAATCAGCCTTATAAGTGCATATATTTCATTTCCCCTTACCATCCCAGTCCTGTTAGGCACTTTAAGTTACGATATTTTATTTACTTTTTTTTCTTCTTCGCTGTTTTCTTGGGCGGGTTTGCTTTTATCTCCTCAATGATGGCGGTTACTTCTTCTATGGTCAGTTGCTCGGGATGTTCCTGTTTTTCTTTCGGCAGTTTATAATTGCGTAATCCCTGCTTGATATAGGGGCCATAGGGGCCTTTCAGGATCTTGATTTTTTCCTTTTCGAATATCTTGATCGTATTTTCTGCGGCAGCCTTTCGTTTTTCTTCTATCAGCGGCGCCACTTCATCCAGCTCTACAGTATAAGGATCCATTTCCTTTTTCAGGGAATAAAATTTCCCGTCGTGCTGCGCATAGGGACCGAACCGGCCGATGTTGACGACCACGTCTATACCTTCAAACAAACCGATCTTCCGGGGCAGGCGAAACAGTTCCATGGCCTCTTCAAAACTGATCGTCTCGATGCTCTGCTGAGGGCGCAGCTTGGCAAACCGCGGCTTTTCCTCATCTTCTGTGCTTCCTATTTGTACCATGGGGCCGAATCGTCCCAGGCGGGCTACAACGGGTTTGCCCGTTTCCGGATCCGTGCCCAGCGCACGTTCTCCCTTCACCCTGCCGGCGGTTTCCATGGTTTGGGTAACGCGGCTGTGGAAAGGATGGTAGAAGCTGTCGATCATTTTATTCCATTCCTTCCGGCCTTCTGCTATCTGGTCAAATTCTTTTTCTATTTCTGCGGTGAAATTGTAATCCATCACCTGCTCAAAATACTCTGCGAGGAAGTCTGTAACTACCATCCCGAGATCTGTCGGGAACAGCTTTGCCCTTTCGGCGCCTACATTTTCCGTTTCTTCTTTTTCGGATACCTGGCGGTCTTTCAGGGTCAGGATATGGTAGGTGCGTTTTACGCCTTCTTTATCCCTTTTCTCCACATAGCCGCGCTGCTGGATCGTGCTGATGGTCGGCGCGTAAGTAGAAGGACGGCCGATACCCTGTTCTTCCAGCTTTTTCACCAGCGATGCTTCCGTAAACCTCGGCTGGGGGCGTGTGAAACGCTCTGTGGCGTTCATTTCAATAAATTCCAGCGCCTGCCCTTTGGTTAAAGGCGGCAGCATGCTGTCATTATTATCTTCATCATCTTCATCGTCACGTCCTTCACTGTACACTTTCAGGAAACCATCAAAACGCAATACTTCGCCGGTTGCCGTGAGCATATCGGGATGCGTGGATACGGAAATCGTGGCGATGGTCCGCTCCAGTTGTGCATCTGCCATTTGTGAAGCGATCGTGCGTTTCCTGATCAGGTCGTAAAGCCGTTTTGAATCGGTATCCCCGGCAGATATAACGCTTGTATCCGTAGGGCGGATGGCTTCGTGCGCCTCCTGTGCGGACTGGTTCTTATTCTGGTAGGCGCGCTGCTGGTAATATTGTTCGCCGTATTGGCTGACTACTGCATTGCGGATATTTTCCTGTGCCGTATCCGAAAGGTTTACCGAATCGGTACGCATATAAGTGATATGCCCGTTCTCATACAGCTTTTGTGCCAGCAGCATAGTTTTGGATACCGAGTAGCCCAGCTTGCGGCTGGCTTCCTGCTGCAAAGTAGAGGTGGTGAATGGCGCTGCGGGAGATTTTTTGGCCGGCTTTACCTGTACATCATTAACGGAATAATCTGCCGGGATACATTGCTGCAGGTATTTGGCGGCCGTGGCGCTATCTTTGATCTTATCTGCTCCTGTCGCTTTAAAGCTGACGCTCTTCCCGTTGATATCCGGCGCACGGAACAGCGCTTCTACCTTAAAGCTGCTTTCGGGTGTGAACTGGTTGATCTGGCGTTCGCGCTCTACGATCATCCGTACTGCTACAGACTGGACGCGTCCTGCAGACAGGTTCGTGCGCATGCTCATTTTACGCCACAGGATCGGGGATAATTCAAATCCGACAATACGATCCAGTACACGCCGCGCCTGCTGTGCATTCACCAGGTCCATATTCACGGTGCGGGGATTCGCTACGGCTTTTTTTATCGCCGGTTTGGTGATCTCGTGAAAGACGATCCGTTTCGTAGTTGCGGGGTCCAGGTCCAGCACTTCACATAAATGCCAGGAAATGGCTTCCCCCTCACGATCCTCATCCGTAGCCAGCCATACTTCTTCCGATTTTTTAGCAAGCGACCGGAGCTCTTTCACCACCTTCTGCTTATCTTCGGACACGATATATTTGGGCTTATACCCGTTCTTCATATCGATACCCATATCTTCTTTCTCCAGGTCGCGTATATGGCCGTAGCAGGATTTTACTTCAAAATCGCTGCCGAGAATTTTTTCAATGGTTTTTGCTTTTGCGGGAGATTCTACTATCAATAGATTTTTGCCCATCCTGGTTCCTTTTCAATTTGAATGTAGTGCCAACTAAAAACCCTTTCCCGTGGAAAGGGCAGGTGCAATAATAACGGATTGTTTTGTAAAAATGAAAAAGGCGGCAAATTAATGCCGCCTTTCCCTTAATAAATTATATTGATATAACAGAGTCAGTCTTACCGGGTAATGCTCACACGACCGGTGCTGCGCTGACCGTCAGCTTCTACCGAATAAATGTAAACACCGGAGGGAATGCCTGCTGTGTTGAACTCTGCAGTTACAGCGTTACCATGTAATTGCTGTGTTTGTAATACCTGGCCTACAGTGTTAAGCAGGCTTACTTTCACATCCGTAGTTTTAGATAATGTAACCGGGATACGTATAAAATCCTGCGCCGGGTTGGGATAGGCAGATACATTGTTGATTACACCGGAAATACCGCGCACGCTATTTTCAGGATCGGGCTCAGGATCGGGTTCGTTCTTTCTGCGCACTATTTTATCTATTACG
>JBEBVQ010000072.1:0-9168 GCA_040392625.1 Taibaiella soli
CTCATGGCGGGGGTCATTATAACCACAGTCTTTTCTGGACGATACTGTCACCCAACGGCGGACAGCCTTCCGGCGACCTGGCCAAAGCAATAGATGGAACATTCGGCTCCCTGGATGGATTGAAAGAAAAGGTGAATGCAGCAGGCGCCACACGCTTCGGCAGCGGCTGGGCCTGGCTGATCGTAAAAGACGGAAAGCTGGAGGTTACTTCTACGCCCAACCAGGACAACCCGCTGATGGATGTTGCAGAAGTGAAGGGTACGCCCATCCTCGGAATTGATGTTTGGGAACATGCCTATTACCTGAAGTATCAGAATAAACGCCCCGACTATCTTGCTGCTGTATGGAATGTGATCAACTGGGAAGAAGTAGGGAAAAGATACCAGGCTGCTTTATAGGGATGAGGAATGTAGGGGCAATCCTGTATGATTGCCCGATGACATGAAATCCTGCACGACTCACTCGTGTGGTTCCCGGTCTATGGATTTATTCCAATTCAGATACGCATAGGGGTACGGTTTTTATATCTTATTTATAAAACATCCCTTATGCGTATTGGAGGTATCATACTGATCATAGTTGGAATAGCCATGATGGTGATCAACGGCTTCAGTTTCCAGAAAACTGAAAATGTAGTGGATCTCGGTCCGCTCGAGATTAATAAAAAAGAGACGAAACGGGTCAACTGGCCAGTGTATGCCGGAGTAGCAGTCACTATTGCCGGGGTAGTGCTGGTAGTAGCAGGTAAGAAGCGTTCCGATTAATGTGACAAATGTGTTGAATGTGGTAAATGTGAGCATACATTTGTCACATTCAACACATTTGTCACATTAGCCACATTCTCAAAATGATAAATGATAAAATGGTTCACCCCGGTCTGTACATTGACTACATTCCCGGAAAAGGGCGTGGCATATTTACCCGTACGGGCATACCGGCAAATACAATACTTGAGATTGCTCCCGTGATTGTGATGACTGCGGGAGAGCGGGTGCTGGTGGATCAAACCATATTGCACGATTATATTTTTGAATGGACGCCGGATGATGCGGATATGTGCTGTATGGCTCTGGGTTATATCGCTGTGTACAATCATTCTTATACGGCCAATTGTGAATATTTTATGGATTATGAAAAGCGGGAGATCGCCATCAAAACCATACGTGCTATTACAGCGGGTGAGGAGCTGACGATCAATTACAACGGCGACTGGGATAACGGAGATGAGGTGTGGTTTGACGTTCAGGGATGAGGATTGAGAGATGAATGATATGCAATACCTGTAATAACAATAACCGATTCAACAGTTCAGCGATTAATCAATTAAATATCTCAGCCATCCAACGCAACACTACATTCACCGATATGACCGGCCGGGATGTGCATATCCCCTGGCCGCCGCAGCGTATTATTTCGCTGGTACCATCGCAAACGGAATTGCTGGCCGATCTGGATCTGGAAGAGGAGGTTGTGGGGATCACCAAGTTCTGTGTACACCCGGAGCGCTGGTTTCGCAGCAAGACCCGTATCGGCGGCACAAAAACGATCCATATTGATCAGGTCCGGGCAATGCATCCCGATCTGGTTATTGCTAATAAAGAAGAAAATGAAAAAGGGCAGATCGAGGCGCTTGCCTCCTGCTGCCCGGTGTGGATAAGCGATATTTACACCGTCCCCGATGCGCTCCGTATGATACGGGAGGTGGGCATGATCACAGGCCGGGAAGCACAGGCCGGCCGGGTTGCACAACAGGTAGAGAACGGGTTTGCAACTTTGCAGCGTGATGCCGTTCCCAAAAGAGTAGCTTATTTTATATGGCGTGATCCCTGGATGTGTGTAGGGTGCAATACTTTCATCCACGATATGCTGGAGCGCATCGGCTGGCAGAATGTTTTTGCAGATAGAGATCGCTATCCTGAGATTACTCCGGACGAGCTGATCGACTCCCGGCCGGATCTGGTATTACTGTCGTCCGAGCCTTATCCATTCCGCGAAAAACATATCAGCGAGCTGCAGGCATTACTGCCGGAAGCCACGGTTGTATTAGCCGATGGAGAAATGTTCAGTTGGTATGGCAGCCGGATGATACAGGCCACCGTATATTTGCAGCAGTTTATCAAAATGCTGTAATGGGTTTTATGCGCCATATCGCACGGGTATGCCTCACATTTCTGTTTGTATGCTCTGTAATTGTTTCTGCTGCGCAGCAGACGGTATCCTTTTGTTCCTGGAATCTCCAGAATTTCGGAAAGTCGAAGCACGATACCACTATCGCTTTCATTGCCGATATGCTTAAAGACTTCGATGTTGTGGCATTGCAGGAGGTAGTAGCCGGGCCGGGCGGCGCACAGGCGGTGGCCCGCTTGCATGATGCGCTGGGCCGGAAAGGCGCCCGGTGGGATTATGCAGTCAGCGATCCTACAAAGGGCGATGGTAAAGAGCGGTATGCTTTTCTCTGGAAGACCGCCCGCCTGAAGCAAAAAGGTCGTGCTTTCCCGGAACGTTTTTATGCAGATGAAATTGACCGGGAGCCATACCTGATTACATTGGAAGATCCTGACGGCAAGGTTTTCACAATTGTGAACTTCCATGCCGTTCCCAAGAACAAGCAACCGGAACGGGAGATCAAATATTTAAAATGCCTGCCGGAAATGTATCCGGGAAAGAACCTGGTTTTCGCAGGGGATTTTAATTGTCCTCAGTCGCACACTGTTTTTAATCCCTTAAAGCGAATGGGGTATCAACCGGTGCTGACGGGACAAAAGACCACCTTAAGGCAGGAATGTATCGATCGGGATTGCCTGGCTTCCGAATACGACAACGTTTTTTATCATCAGGGTAAAATACAGGTGAGCCGTGCGGGGATCATCCCTTTTTATCGGCAGTTCATCTCGATGAAAGAGGCACGGCGGCTCTCAGACCATGTGCCGGTCTTTGTTCATTTCCATCTTAAATAAATGGAAAATTGAAAGTTGAAAATGGAGAAAAGTTTTTTGATACGCCATGTTTAATTTTCCATTTTCAACTTTCAATTAAATTAAGGCGTCCGCTGTGTACCGCCCAGGCGATAACCCAGCGAGAATTGTAAGGAAGGGATCCGGAACAACTGATCGGAAACTTTCTTTGCCCCGCCGGTAGCAGCATTGTCCCAGAAAGTATGCGTCAACCGCAGGTCAAGATGCAGATTGGGGGTAGCTTTATAGCCGACGCCCAGCAGATAGCCTATGCCGAAACGCGCTCCGAGATCACTGAGTTGTACCGACGGGTCACTGCCTGCCAGTAAAGAGGATGCCTGGCTTGCGAGCAGTGTATCTCGTAATTCCGCCCCGGTTACAGGAGCGTCTATCTCTTCTGCGTTCATCCGGAAATGATATACCAGATCTACACCAGCCAGCATGAAAAACCGGTCCACCGAATATTTAACCATGACCGGCAGGTTCCCGGTGCCTATGGTAGAGAAGTTGAAATAATGATTCATTGAATCCCTTTGATAGACCCTGTAGTCTGTTCCGTTTTGATAGTAGGTGTTTTTCAGGACGGGCTTGCCGCGGTAGGGGTCGTCGATTGTTTTTCCGCTATTGAACCGGTTGATGTATTTCAACTCAGCCAGCACGCTCCATTTTTCGTTCAGTTCCAACTCGCCGTTCAGGCCAAGCTGAATACCCGGTATAAAAGTGCCGCCGGCAGACATTGCATTGACCCCTGCGGTAATGCCGATGTAGAAAGGCGCCTGTGAGAGCTTGAATTTCGTATTCAGATACATATCCTGAAAGGTTCGTCCGCTCCCCCGTGATTCACGTTTGGATTGGGTGGCGTTTGCTGCAGATGCATTTTCTGTTATGTCTGTAGCAGCAGTGTTGTTTTCCGTAGCAATATTTTCACTGCCTTGCGGGACATAAGTGGCAGGCGGCGCCGGAGTGGCTGCCACCAGTTCCTGTTGCTCGATAATCAGTTTTTTAACCGAAGTGGTGTCAACAATATGGGTACGGGCACGTGACAAAGGATCGATCACCGTCCTGTAAACAAGGTTGATCTGCTGCACGGTATCTTTATGGGTTATGAAAGTGCCGGTATTGTTTTTACCGGTTTCATGAGCCGTTTTGTTTGGTGCAGGCTGTGTTGTGCGATATCCGTCCCCACTGTTTACAACCATTTCTGCTGCGGCTTGATGCTCATGTGGCGCTGATGCCTTTTGCGCTGTCTGCGGTGCGGAAGGAATGGCAGATGCCAGATTTTCCGCAGGCGCCTGATGCTGTAAGCGCAGGGATTGGCTGATGGCAGTGGCAGTTTCGGCCGGTTGATCATGCTGTTTGGGGGATAATGCCGCAACCGTATTTTTCTGTACGGTAGCAGCGGATTCTGGTCTGTTATTGCCGTCAGAAGTTATATCCGTATTGTACACGGTTGATATCGCCTGAGCTGTTTTGGAAGACTCTGGTTTCAGCTTGCCCGGATTGTGATCTGCCGGATGGATGTCTGCAGCTTCGGGCAGGCCGGTTTCGACAGTATTTGTATTATCTGCTGCTGCCATAGCTCCGTGAAGGTCGGACTTTTCAGCGGATGGTGTTTGTTGCGCAGCCTTGCCGGTTGCAGGTCTTGTTGCCGGGGAAGAAGAAGCCGTTAGGTTGCCGGTACTGTTATCGTGCTGTGTCTTTGCAGCGATGGACTGCTCTTCGGATCCCATATCCGAATGAGTTTCATGCGGGGCGCTGATAGCAGGATCCGCAGATGTCTCCGGCGATAATGTAATCCCCTGAGTTATTTGATCATTTCCCGGCCCCGAATACTGCATCGCCACGTACCCGCCCGTTGCCATCACCGCAAGGAGCGATAACACAGCTATATAACCACCTAAGCGCCGCCGGTTGAACGGAGTGGGCGTACCTGCCGGCATATTTTTATCCAGCAACTCACGCATATGCAACCAGGCGCCGGGGCGTTCGTCCTCTTCCCTTCCGGAAAGCTGCCCGCGTACGAGGTCGTCTATATGAATCATATCCTTATCCATCCCGGATAAAATTTACCTTTTAAGATGCAATTGCAGTTTTTCAATTTTTTCTTTCAATATCCGTCTCCCCTCAGACAAATGCCATTTGGATGTTCCCTCACTGATGCCGAGCAGTTTCCCGATCTCCTTATGGGCAAATCCTTCCATTACATACATATTAAAGACCGCTCTCGTGGCATCCGGTAAGGACTGGACCAGCTCGAGCAACTGATTGTAATACAGCCTGTCTGCATGGTCTTTATGTACGTATTCGTCCTTCTCCACCAATACGATCTGCTCGTTGTACCGGACATTCTGTTTTATATAATCAGATATGGCATGAAACACGATTTTCCTGAGCCATCCCTCAAAAGATCCTTGGAATGTGTATTGCCGGATCTTCTGGAAAGCGCGTAAAAAGCCGTTATTCAGGATTTCCTCTGCCTGGGCTTCCTGGTTGATGTACCGCCGCACCACAGCCATCATACGCGGGTAAAATAACCGGTATAGCTGTTCCTGGGCGCTCCGTTCGTTGCGGATGCACCCATGAATGAGTTCCTCTAACTCACTGGTTTGGCTGGATACCCGATATGCCAATGACAGCGACAAGTAATAAGATTGACTAATTAGCTACCCATATAGACTGCTGATTCAGCACGAATGGTTGGGCAGCTATTTTGAACAGGTGTAAGTTAGTGACTTTTAATTAATAATCAGTATGGATTATAGGTGTTTTTTTGTTAGATGGATCGTGTTATTAGCCAATTAGCTAATGTGCTGATCAGATAATGTTTGTGCCGGCAATAATTAGCTGATCGGATTATTATCACATCAGCTAATCAAAATGAACTCATAACTTCTATATCCAGTTCTTCCAGGCTGCTTAGCTTCATGTCGGCCAGTAAAAAGCGCGGATCATCATAGTGGAGCCGGTCGGGGACGGCGATCACCTTCATCCGGGCAGATTTGGCTGCGATCACGCCGTTCATTGAATCTTCAAACACCAGACATTGGTGCGGCGCCGCATTTAATTGTTCAGCGGCATAGAGAAATACCCCGGGATGGGGTTTGCCGAATGCCACCGCATCTGCGGATACGATGCAGTCAAAATAATCTGTAAGTCCGAAGTGTGAAACCAGTTCTTCTATCATTCTGAGGGGGGAAGACGATGCGAGTCCAATCTTGAAATCATGTTCCCGGAGCATGTTCAGGGATTGTACGACACCGGGTAATACCCGGCCGTGCTGCCTGGCTGATGCAATAATATCGTCCAGTATCTCATTGGCAACATCCCGGGCGGCAGCGCCCTCCCAGGGATATTTCAATGCCCAGTAGTCGGTCACTTCATATATACGGAGGCCGGTGGTTTCCCGGAATTGCTGCCGGGTAACCGATATTGCGTGTTTCTGGGCTATGCGGAGCATGCTTTCGCCCCACAGCGGCTCTGTATCGAGCAGCAGGCCATCCATGTCATATAGTACTGTATCGATCAAATCAATTTGAAAATTTGAAAATGAGGAAATTTGAAAATGATAGATGCTTTTTCAAATTTTCAGACGGGTTCATTAATTAAAATGAATGACTGCGTCTGCAAAGTTGGGCTGTGCCTGATCTTTCTCCGAAATGATCGCCTGGTTCAGGTCAATTTTCCAGTCTATTTGGAGAGTTTCATCTTTATATGAAATACCGGCTTCACTGGCTTTATCGTACAGATTGTCGCATTTGTACAGGATCTCTGCGGTGTCGGTCAGTACGGAATACCCGTGGGCAAATCCGCGGGGGATGAGAAATTGCCGTTTGTTCTCCGCGGATAGTTCCACGCCGAACCATTGTCCGTAGGTCTTGCTGTCTTTGCGGATATCCACCACCACATCCCAGATGGCCCCTTCGATGGTACGTATCAGCTTGGCCTGCGGCACGGGCGGGTTCTGGTAGTGCAGGCCACGCAATACGTTCTTTACCGAGCGTGCCTGGTTGTCTTGCACGAAGGTGTTGGTAAACCCGGTCTTTTCAGTGAACAGTTTCTGGTTGAAGCTTTCGAAAAAGTATCCCCTGTCGTCATGTAAAATACGCGGTTCGAGGATCAGCAGGCCTTCGAATGGAGTGGTGATAACTTGCATGGATCAGGTTAATGTCGCTATAATGTTAAGAAATTTTCCGGTGATAAATTTCAGTTCATCGTCGGTGAATTCGGTATGGATCGGTAGTGATAATACGCAATCGGTCAGTTCGTCTGTAACGGGCAGGTCCTGCTGTCCGTCTGAGAATGCCTTCAGCATTTCCTGCCGGTGGCTGGGCACCGGGTAGTAGATCATGGAAGGGATGCCTTCGTCAGAAAGATGCTTAGCCACTTCGTCGCGGTCAACACCTTTCAGTTGGAGCGTATATTGATGAAATACGTGTTTGCTATAAGGGGCGCGATATGGGACGATAATGTGTTCGTTGTTTTTAAAAGCGGCATCATAAAAGTCGGCTACCGCCCGGCGTGCGTTGCAGTAGTTGTCCAGGTGTTTCAGCTTGATGCGGAGCACGGCGGCCTGCATGGTGTCCAGGCGGCTGTTGCAGCCCACCATCTCGTGGTAGTAGCGTACTTTTTGTCCGTGATTGGCGATCATGCGCAGCTTTTCGGCCAGTGCAACATCGCTGGTAAAGATGGCGCCGCCGTCGCCGTATCCGCCGAGGTTTTTTGACGGGAAGAACGAAGTGCAGCCGATCTGCCCCATGCTGCCGTTCATTTTTGTGGCGCCGTCAGCGAATGTATAAGACCCGCCGATCGCCTGGGCATTGTCCTCTATTACCGGCAGGTTGTGCTCCCGGGCAATAGCCAGCAATGGCTCCATATGTACGGATTGTCCGTAGAGATGTACCGGGATGATCGCTTTGGTTTTGGGTGTGATCGCCTTGCGGACACTATCCATATTCATGGTAAATGTATCCGGATCTACGTCAACAAATACGGGTTTCAGGCGCAGTAATGCAATCACCTCTACAGTAGCGATATAAGTAAAAGACGGGGTGATGACTTCATCGCCCGGCTCCAGGCCGAGCGCCATCAGCGCTATCTGCAGCGCATCGGTCCCGTTGGCGCAGGGGATCACATGTTTTACGCCGAGGTATGCGGCCAGATCTTCACCGAATTGCTTTACATCCGGTCCCTGGATGAACAGCGCGCTGTCCAGTACTCGTTGTATTGCCTCGTCCACTTCTGCCTTTATTTTCTGGTACTGACGCTTCAGGTCAACCATCTGGATATGATGCATAGCTGTATTTTGCGGGGCAAATTTACGGTTTTACAGAAGGATAACTTTCTTTTATCAGGAAAAGTCTTATTAGACGGTTATAGCCGTAATATGCAGGCTTATTGATCCTGCTCCTGCTCCAGCGCCTCCATGGCTTTTTTGTGAAATGATTTTGCAAATTCCTTCAGCTCTTTCGACAGTTCGCTGTTGCGTGTCGCGCGCTCGTAGGTATCGGCCATCCCGGCCAATGACTGGTAGAAAAAATCATTCATTTCATCGACCATCATTTTTTTCGTCCAGAGATCAATGCGCAGCGCGGTTTTTTCATGCCCGTCCCACAACCCGAGCAACATGCCTTTTGCCTGCTGTAATTCGGGTACGCCTCCGTCCGGCGCTTTCCATTCTATGGTGTCCGGCATTTTTTCCTCGTCAAGGGATATTTCGATATTGATATGCGATTTCATAAAAAAAATGATTTAAGGTTGGCTTGTTTTTCGGGTTAATGATCTGATGGCGGCGTCCATTTACTGAGCTGCCGTACACATGCTGCAATGTCTTTGGGCAGCGGGGCTTCAACGATGAGGGGCTCACTATTTTCTTTTTGGAAAGATAAGCGTTTTGCGTGGAGCGCCAGCCGGCTGAGCAGCGGCCTTTCACTTTCTTCCTTTTCGGCCAGCTTGTATTTCCTTTGATGGAGGAGAGAAAAAACGGCTGTCCGTCACCGTACAATGGATCGCAGACGAGACTGTGGCCGAAAGACTGCATGTGCACCCGTATCTGGTGGGTACGGCCGGTATGTATCCGGAATTGCAGCAGCGAATATAGCGGCCATTGCTCCATGACGGTATAGTCGGTAATGGCGGGTTTGCCTCTGCGGCTGGTGGCCATTTTCCCTTTTATTGAAGGGTGCGGTACGATCGCCGTTTCGATACGTCCCTCCTT
>JBEBVQ010000073.1:0-9159 GCA_040392625.1 Taibaiella soli
TCATCGCAGCCATTAACCGGTAGGGGCAACCCTTGTGGTTGCCCTTATTACACCGGCACCCAGGGCAACCGCAAGGATTGCCCCTACGGGTGAAACCATTACCTTTGTACACACTCCCCTTTCTATGCCCAGAGTTTTACGCATCATGAACCGCCTGATCATCGGAGGTCCGGCGCTGAATGCTACCTATCTTACCCGCTACATGGCCCCGGAATATGAAACACTGCTGGTAACCGGCGGCAGGGAAGAACATGAACAGGATGCCAGTCACCTTACGGCAGAGCTCGGTATCGAGCCTTATGTAATCGGGCAGATGCGCCGTGCTATTGATCCGGCAGCAGACCGCTCGGCTTACCTGGAAATGAAAAAGCTGATCCGGAAATTCAGGCCCGACATCGTACACACACATGCTGCCAAAAGCGGCGCCATCGGCAGGCTGGCAGCCCGCGCCTGCAATGTGCCGGTCATTGTACACACTTTCCACGGTCATGTATTCCACAGCTATTTCAATAAATGGAAGACCAGGGCCTTTATCCAGATTGAACGATACCTGGCCCAACGCTCTTCAGGGATCATCGCCATCAGCGAGTTGCAGAAAAAAGAACTGGCCCATACGTACCGGATATGCCCGGCAGAAAAGATCCGCATTATCCCGCTGGGTCTGGATCTAAAAAAATTCTGTGAAGACCGGGAACAAAAAAGAAAGGCATTCCGGGAGGAATATCATATTGCGGAAGACGAAATCGCAATCGGTATTATCGGACGGATCGTTGCTGTAAAAAACCACGAACTCTTTGTGGCGGCAGCAGCAAAAGTACAGGCAGCAGCGGGCAAAAAAGTGCGGTTCATCATCATCGGTGACGGTGATATGCGACAACAAATGGAAGCAGCATTTCGCGATGCAGATATCGACTATACTTATCACCCTGACAGACCGGAACGGGCAACTGCCGTGTGTACTTCCTGGCGCACAGATATGGATACCGTGCTGGCCGGCCTCGACATCATTGCGCTGACCTCACATAATGAGGGTACGCCTGTATCGCTGATCGAAGCTCAGGCTGCGGGGAAGCCCGTAGTTTCCACACGTGTAGGCGGCGTAGCCGATGTAATGCTTGATAACAAAAGCGGCGTCATCACGGAGCCGGGCAACGCATCGCTGATGTCGGCTGCCCTGCTGCGGTTTGTACACGAACCGGCGCTGCGGCAGCAATTCGGCGACCAGGGACACAGACATGTTATGGAACGCTATTCTTACCAGCGTCTGGTAGCGGATACCGCTGCTTATTACGATCAGTTGCTTTGGGCAGGTAAGGGGGGAAAGTAGCAAGTCGGGAGTAGCAAATCGGGAGTAGCAAGTCGGAAGTAGCAAGTAACAGGCTGTTATAACTTAATGGCTTGTTACTTGCTGCTCCCGACTTGCTACTAAATTGAAAGATGCCTGAGCATCTCCGCAGTCATTTTCTCCAGGTCAAACCGGTGCTGCCATCCCCAGTCGTTCCTTGCAGCGCTGTCGTCAATACTGGCCGGCCAGCCTTCAGCGATCTGCAGGCGCTAATCCGGTGCATAAACTATATCAAACGAAGGGATATGTTTTTGTATAGCGGCTGCAACTTCTTCCGGCGCAAAGCTCATGGCAGATATATTGTAGGACATGCGCGTACCGATCTTTTCGGCCGGAGCCTCTACCAACTCTATGGTACCGCGGATGGCATCATCCATATACATCATCGGCAGGTAAGTGCCTTTGTCGAGGAAAGAAGTATAACGTCCGTGCTTCAGCGCTTCGTGATAGATCTCTACGGCATAGTCTGTCGTTCCCCCGCCAGGCGCGCTCTTCCAACTGATCAGGCCGGGATAACGCAGGCTGCGCACATCCAATCCCCAGCGCTGGTGATAATACTGGCACCACAACTCTCCGGCATATTTGCTGATGCCATATACAGTGCGCGGTTCCACGATCGTCTGCTGTGGTGTCTGCTCACGGGGTGTAGATTTACCGAATACCGCGATGGAACTGGGCCAGTACACCTTGTGCAATTTCTCTTCAACTGCGATATCCAGTATGCTGAGCAGACTGTTCATGTTGATATCCCAGGCTTTCTGCGGATTTTTTTCACCGGTAGCGCTCAGCAAGGCTGCCAGCAGGTATATCTGGGTAATGCCTTCTTTCCTTACCAGACTATGTACGGCCGCCGTATCCATTACATCCAGGGTATGATATGGGCCGGCATCCCGGAGCAAGGGGTGCGGTTCACGTATATCGGTCGCGATCACCTGGCTGTCGCTATACAGGTTTCGTAATGCCAGTGTAAGCTCTACACCGATCTGGCCGCAGGAGCCGATAATCAGAATTTTCTCTTTGTTCATGCTAAAGCTGTTGTGACCCCATATGCCGGCATATCAATCCGTCTTACAAGGAAGCCTGGATCAGTTGTATAAAATCATCAAACAAATAACGGGAGTCATAGGGCCCGGGCGTACTTTCGGGGTGATACTGAACGGAGAAAACGGGCTTGTGCTTCATCCGTATCCCTTCCACAGAACCGTCGTTCAGATTAATATGCGTTATCTCCAGCGCTTCATTCCGGCTGACGGCTTCAGGATCCACGCCAAAGCCATGATTCTGAGTCGTGATCTCCGATCTGCCGGTCAAAAGATTCTTCACCGGATGGTTCATCCCCCGATGCCCGTGGTGCATTTTAAATGTGGGTACATCATTGGCACGCGCCAGCAACTGATGCCCCAGGCAAATGCCGAATAAGGGTTTTTCTTCAGCCAGCAACTGTTGCATTGTGTTTACTGCGTAATCCATAGCTGCCGGATCGCCGGGACCATTGGAAACAAAATATCCGTGCGGCTCAAATGCCCGCATCTCCGCCGGATCGACCTTTGCCGGAAACACCTTCAGAAAAGCATTCCGGTCTGCCAGGCAGGAGAGTATATTCCGTTTTATGCCCAGATCCAGCACGGCGATGCGTATGGGCGCATCAGGATCCCCAACAGTATAGGCCTCTTTGGTAGAAACGACAGAAGACAACTCAAGCCCGCCCATATCCGGCACTTGACGAAGCTGCTCCTGCAATACCGGCAGTTCATCCGTTTCTGTCGTAACGATGCAGTTCATAGCGCCTTTGGTACGAATGTGCTGCACCAGCGCCCGGGTATCTACGTCATAGATTGCCACAATATTATTGTTCACCAGATAGGGTTCCAGCCCGTCGTCTGCTGTCATACGGCTGTAGCGCCGGGAGATATTCTTACATATAAGCGCTTTAATCTGTACAGCCCCGCTTTCTACATCCGTGTCTTTTACTCCGTAGTTACCAACATATGTGCTGTTCATGATCAGCACCTGGCCGGCATAAGAAGGATCGGTAAATACCTCCTGGTAACCGGTCATGCCTGTATTGAAGCATATTTCACCACCGGCGGTACCGGCAGCACCGAATGATTTTCCGTGAAAAAGGACTCCATCCTCAAGCAGGAGCCAGGCCGGTGAAGATTGTGCAGATGAAAGCGGCATGAAAAACAAATTTTGCAAAATTGCAGATTTCTGCGGGATTTTACAAAAAATATGGTGACATGTCGAATTTTTCAAGTCCGCAACAGCATCAAAAAAACAACCACCCTATCTGAACTTGCTATAATAACCGCTGTTGTCCGAGAAAAGGTTTCAAATAGTCCTGATCCTTTAGCTGTCTTGGGTTTCCTGCGTCTTTTAAAAAAAGGACTTGCGTGTTTGTCCAAGCAAGCGTACCGGTTTTCCCACGCACTACGAACCCCGCAGGATCTTTTCCATCTTCCTTCCTTTCGCCAGCTCATCCACCAGTTTATCCAGATACCGGGCCTGCCGGGTTAGCGGATTTTCAATCTCTTCTACCCGGTATCCACAGATAACGCCCGTGATGAGGTACGCATTTGGGTTGAGCGTAGCGCGCTGAAAGAATGTCTCAAAAGTTACCTTTTCCGCTATCAGATCCTGCAGCTTCTTGTCATCAAAGCCGGTTAACCATGTTATGACCTGATGCAGTTCTTCTTTTGTCCTGCCCTTCCGCTCCACTTTTGCGAGGTACATAGGATAGACCGAGGCAAAGATCATCTTTGCGATACGCTTATGATGTGTGTCGGAAATATTCATGTCCGGGTATTTTATGGTTAACAAACCGATCTGATTATCAGATACTTTCCGGGAATTTATTGATCAAACAAATTTTCATCAGAATAAAAAACCCGCTCATTGCTGACACGCGCAGGAGAAGTATAAGTATGCTCTTCTGCTTTGCCCTGCGACATAATATGCCATACGCTCCAGCCTTTCGCTTTCAGATAATCAGACACCATAGACCGGTGACAGCGCCACCATACCGCTTCTGAGCACATATAGGCAGTCCGCTGCTCCAGCGCAACAGCTTCCAGCGTGGCTATAGCTTCCTTGAAATCATCTGTTTCCATATAATCTGCATAACCCCGGAACGAGCTATTGCGCCAGCGGCTGTTTTTTGAATCTTCCTGCATTTTTCTCCTGCCTCCCAGCCCTTCCAGGTGCGCATACCGGATGCCGGCCCGCTGCAGTTCTTCCGATAGCTCTTCTTTATTGAACCAGGGATGTTTCCTTGAGCCGGGGAACCGCCTTATATCGGCTACCGCTTCAATATCAAATGAAACCAGCAGATTCACAAAATCCGCCAATTGATACGTGGAATGACCCACCGTATAAACAGATCGTTTGTCCGGGGCTTCTGAATGCATGCTGTTGTTTGATCAAAGTTTGAAATATACACTATAGCACCCAGCAAATAAAAGATAAAAATATTAAATACATGTAGCTATCTATGTAAAGGTAATTCAAATTATGATTACAGATAAGAAGGTGCGCGGATGCAATTCAAATCTTCGCAAAGGGGGCATGGTAATACGCACCTCCATAAACAGGCAGCTCCACCGGAGCGGAACGATACATGAAATTTTCCCGGGCAATAGTGTTTTTTTCAGGCGTGTTAAAAAATCCCGAAGGGATGACACGATAATAGAAAATGTTGATCAACCACAACAAAACCCCGAAGGGGTGACATAAAGAGGTGCGAAGATTTGAATTGCACCCAGGTACGCCTGATCAGCGACATCCAAACATTTTTTCGCTACCTTGTTTAAGTCATGAAAAAACAATTTGCACAAAGAGTCATTGAATTCAACCGTCAGTTGCAGTACACAGGGGCATTGCCCGCCGGCTTCCAGGTAATGAACCCATACCTGGACAACCCGGAAACGATGAAAGTAATGCAGGCATTTTACCAAAAATATTACAACGATCCGGGGCCGCGAAAATTCATCATCGGCATTAATCCAAGCCGCCACGGAGCCGGCATCACAGGCGTGCCTTTTACGGATACCAAACGGCTGGAAAGCGTTTGCGGGATCAGGATGACCTCCGCCTACACTCACGAAGTATCTTCCGTGTTTATGTACGACATGATAGCGGCCTTCGGCGGTGCAGCAGATTTTTATAAGCAATTTTATATCAACTCCCCCTTCCCGCTGGCGATCGTCCGCCAAACCCCGGACGGCAAATGGCTCAATGCCAATTACTACGACGATCCCGTTCTTTTTGAAATGGTAAGGGCATTCATGATCGTATCGCTGAAAAAACACATCAGCATGGGATTAGACACTTCAGAGGTTTTCATATTGGGCAAGAAAAATGCTGCATTCATTCATAAGCTGAACCGGCAGGAGAAAATGTTCGACACCTTAACGGTACTGGAACATCCCCGTTATATCCAACAGTACAAATCAAAAGAAAAGCAGTTGTACATCGATAAGTATATACTGGCATTAAGACAGGAAAGCGTTGGTACCGGTTGACGGATTCATTGATCGGCGGACTTAAAGCCGGTTAAAATTTTAGTCATGGAAATATTACCTCTTCTTTTATCCAAACTTATTCCGTATATTTCTGCCAGGAAATGCATCTTTGCACCGGCATGAGCAAAAAACCCTACATATCACCCTCATTTTCTTATGTACCGCTGGAAGAAACCCTGGAGATCGTACCCAGGAAAAAACAGTTGTTCATCGGCATTCCGAAAGAAACTTCCTTCCAGGAAAACCGGGTGGCGCTGACCCCCGAAGCCGTATCCGTCCTGGTAAATAATGGCCATGACGTGACGGGTGAGCCCGGCGCCGGGGAAGGGTCATTTTATTTCGATAGTGATTACAGCGAGGCGGGTGCGCGCATAGTATATGAGAAGCAGGAAGTGTACAAGGCCACCATGATCATCAAGTCTGCTCCCATATCAGAAGAAGAAGTCTGTATGCTGCAGCCCAACCAGGTTATCATATCGCCGATCCACCTTCCCTTTCTGAAGACCTCCATGATGGAGCAGCTCATGCAGAAAAAGATCATCGGTATTGCGTTTGAATCCATCAAGGATGATTCGGGCACCTATCCCATTGTACGCTCCATGAGCGAGATCGCCGGCAGCAGCGCGATATTGACCGCTGCTCAGTATCTCAACAATGTGCACAGCGGCAAGGGAATTCTGCTCGGCGGCATTTCAGGCGTACCGCCTGCCAAAGTCCTGATCATCGGCGCGGGGATCGTCGGCGAATTTGCAGCCCGTGCTGCACTTGGCCTGGGCGCTTCGGTACAGGTATTCGACAATTCCATCTACCGGTTGCTGCGGCTGCAGAATAATGTAGGACGGCGGGTATTTACTTCCGTGATAGACCCCGTAACCCTGGCCGAAGAGCTTTGTATCGCCGATGTCGCCGTAGGCGCCCTGAAACCGGTGAACGGCATCACACCTATGGTGGTCACCGAAGAAATGGTGCAGCATATGAAAGCCGGCTCTGTGGTCGTGGATGTGAGCATAGACCGCGGCGGATGCTTCGAGACATCACGGGTAACCTCACACGAAAAACCTGTCTATAAAAAATACGATGTCGTGCATTATTGCGTGCCGAATATTCCCTCAGGTGTCGCCCGTACTGCGTCGCGCGCAATCAGTAATGTACTTATGCCCATCGCGCTTGAGTGCGGAGAGATGAGTGGCGCCGAAGGGCTGATACTGGCCAAGAGCGGTATCCGGAAAGGGGTGTATCTCTACAAAGGCTGTGTTACCAACTCTTCCCTCGCCCGTCGTTTTTCATTGAAATACACCGACCTTGATCTGCTGCTGGCCTCTCCAAGCTGAAAGACTATAAACCCAATCCCGTTACTTATATGCCCAACAACAGAATGAACAAAACAATGGCCGGCTACCATCTATTGATGATCCTTTCGGCCGTTGATTTTCGTATCAATGCACCTGAAGATAAAGTGATACGCGACTATCTTGTCCATGAATTCCCTATCCATATTAATCTCGACCGCGAGATGGAAGTCATCAGCAACCTGCATCCCGATGAATGGGAACAGCACTTTCTGAAAGCTATGGACGATTTTTACGACGATGCCACGGAAGCCGAGCGCCGCAGCCTGCTCAATTTTGCCGTGCAGCTCACTAAGGCCGATAACGTGATCACCCGGGAAGAAAATCATTATCTCAACCTGTTGTTCGAAGCCTGGGAACCGGCGTAGCAGCTTCTGCAGCCAAACCGGCCTTAATCCACAAGCCCCAGCGTGATCGCCATCCGTACCAAACCGGCGGTATTCTTCACATCCAGCTTCTGAAGCAGGCTGTAGCGATGATTCTCCACCGTGCGGAAGCTGATGAACAGCTTGTCGGCAATCTCCTGCGTTGTATGTTCAGACACGATCAGCCGGAGCACCTCACGCTCACGCTGGGTAAGCTCGGGGAGAATGTCGGTGCTTTGAGCACGGTATTTGATCAGGTGCTGCAGCAGCGTTTCCTTCAGCGACGGCTCAATGAATTCATTCCCCCGGTACACTTCCCTGATAGCTTCGATCAGCGTCTTGTCGTCAGTGTCTTTTAGCAGATAACCCAGGCATCCCCGCTGCATCATGCTTTTCACCACAGCAGGAGAGTCAAGACTGGTAAGCGCGATCATCCGCACTTCAGGATATTTCTTGGAAATAATGGGGGCCAGTTCCTTCCCCGATTGGCCGGGCAGAAGAATATCAAGCAGCAGCACTTCAGGCTGTACCCGGCTCAGCCCTTCAAGCAGGGAAGCGCCGCTGTCATAGGTTTCGGTCACCCGTACCGCTTCAGGGTACAAAGCCAGCATGGTTTTCAACCCGTTGATCGCGAGGGGGTGGTTATCTACAATAGCTACTTTAATTGGTCTAATAGGCATAATTTTCTTTTTCCGGAATGATGACGGAGCGGATGTCAAACTCAAGATTCACAGCAGTGCCCGATTGCCGGTGACTGCTTATATCCATAATACCATTGAGCGCGCGCAGCCGCGTGCGGATGCTTTTCAGCCCCATACCTTCCCGTCCGTTCGTCTTTATATCAAAACCCTTGCCGTTATCTTCAACTGTAATGTACAGCATTCCTTCCCGGCAATTAAATTGTATCAGCCCTTTGGTTGCATCTGCGTGCTTGATGATATTCTGCACCAGCTCCTGCACGATCCGGTACAGAGCGATTTCAAATTCCGGCTGCATTCTCGGTATATTCCCATACTGCTGGAAGTTGATCCGCAAGCCTGACCCCGTGGACAGGTTTTTGCAAAAATAAAATACCGCTTCGGCAAGTCCGCCTTCCAGCAGCATATCCGGCATCAGGCTGTGTGCGCTTTGCCGCAATTCTTTTGTAGTATTGTCAAGCTGTCGCAGGGTTTCTTCAAGCTCCTGCTGATCGGCATCCACAGGCTGCTGTCTTGCCAGCGTCCGCAATCTCATTTTCACCGTAGAAAGCTGCACCATGATCCCGTCGTGCAATTCCCTGGCCAGCCTTGCGCGTTCTTTCTCTTCGCCCTGCATCATCGACTTCAGGTTACTGATCTCCTGATCCTGCTGCATCAGGCGCACCCGCTCCGTATGCAGCTTCTGCCGGTGCCTGCTGCTGCGGTACAGACTGAACAAAAGCCCGCCCAGCAGTACGGCGCCTGCGGAAATACCGATCAGCAGCATATTCTTATTACGTATCCTGTTTTCCGACCGGATCAGCGAAAGCTGCTTCAGGGCGAGCTGGCGATCCTTCTCGGCAGTCAGGTATTTTATCTCTGCATCAACGGCCCGCGACTTTT
>JBEBVQ010000074.1:0-9104 GCA_040392625.1 Taibaiella soli
AATGGAAAAACTCCGTCTGAATGTTTCCCGGTAAATGATCAGCGCGGTGTCAAAATCGCCGGCCAGGCTGGATACATGCGCTGCTTCGAGTGATGTATCGATACCGGTCCGCGTATCAAATGAAGAAGCAACTTTTTCCGGCTGGGCGCTGCAGGGCGCAGTTACGACCCCTGCCAGCAGTAATGCTGTCATCAGTATATTGGTACATTGACGTAATAACCTCATCCGGAGTTTAAACATAATCATAAACAGGGGTATCTCATAGTTCACCCGCACCCTCCATAATACCGGCACCGGTCGCAGCCATTCCGGATGACGGCTCCGTAACATTACCGGATTGCGGCTCCTGAGCAGCAATAAAGGGTAGCTTCCGCCCCATATACAGCGAAAGGCTGCCCGGAGGACAACCTTTCGCTGTATGTGGAGAATTAATTACTGCCGCCGGAAATGAGGTCAGGGTCTCACCATTTTCCGGACTTCGATCAGCCTGCCCTGTTCATCGGCAATATGCAGGAGGTAAAGGCCGCTGCTCAACGCCTTCATGGAAAAACGGCCGGCATCCCCGATGTTCAGTATTCTGCGTCCTTCGACATTGGTGAGTATCGCCTGAACCTTCGCGGAACTTTGTATGTAAACCATATCTGTAGCGGGATTCGGATAGACATTGACCAGGTAGGATACACCGCCTGTCTGCCCGATGGAATAGTTGTTCACGCCGTAGATCTTCGAGGTATCCGTACAACCATTCCGGTCCGTTACCACCACGGTATAATCACCGTTATCGCTTACTTCATGCGTCCTTCCCGTAGCGCTGTCGATCTTAACTCCATTCCGGTACCACTGGTAGGTAAAATAGCTGACGGAGGTGCTTAATTCGTAACCCTCCACATTGATAAATGGCTTTTCGATATGGTTGATGGTCAGATCGAGCGTAATTTTCGATTCACAGCCCACAAATGAATTGAGACGATGGACATATACTCCGGATTCAGTGTAGGTACTGCCGTTAAACGTATAAGAGCCGCAGGCGGATAATTTAATCGTGGAATCCACCCCGCCTTCACAGGACATTTTATGTACATAGGCATCCGCATTGCCCCCCATAAAGCTTATCGGATAGGTAGCCGGGCCCGGATCAAAATCGCCTGCTCCCTGGTAGTTGCCGGCGCTGTAAACACTGCCCTTGTTGTCAACCCTGATCGACAGGCCGGAATAAGTTCCCACTGCCCCTCCGAAAGATTTGGCCCACTGGAACCCTCCGAGGGAGTCGAGCTTAAGCAGATAGGAACAGGATACCCAGTTGTTGATGACGACCGTGGAAAGAAAAAATGTATCTGCGGGATTAGTGCCCGGATTAAAATCAACGACATTATTGAACCCACCGGTAGAATACACACCACCCTGTTCGTCCACAGCGATACCGAATGCCCGGTCAACCCAGTTCCCACCCACGATCTTGGTCCAGACAAAATTGCCTGAGGCGTCCAGCCTGGTAATGAAAATATCAAGAGAGTTATTGTTTGACGAGGCGGTCAGCGGACCGAACACCGCCGTTCTTGCAAATGATCCGTTGGTATAGACATTTCCCCATTTATCCACCGCAACGGCGAAGGATGCGTCTTCGTCCGGCCCTCCCATGGTCCTGGCCCATTCATAATTGCCGGCGCTGTCCAGTTTTACCACAAAGGCATCCCCGATTCCGCCGACAGGCGTCAGCACTTGTCCGCTGCGGGCCGGGTCAAAATCAACCGGGGAATGGTAGCTTCCGGCTATATGTATTGCACCGGTATTGCTTACGGCGAGCATTTCTCCTACATTTTCAAGGTACAGGTCCTCGATACGCTTTACCCAGATAAAATCCCCGGCGGTCGTTAATTTCAGGATAAAAAGGCAGCCCGCGTCCACTATATGGGTGCCTGCTCCCGGATCCATATCCACCTGTCCTTTCGTAAGGTTGCCGATCACGATCATGTTGCCCCAGGGATCCAGGTCGAGCGAGAGACCCTGTTCATCGCCGGGACTGCCGATATTTTTCGCCCAGAGGCAATTACCGTTGGGATCAAGCTTCGCGATAAAGACATCTTCCTCTCCTTCGGAGGTGAGCTGCACGGTGCCAAAGTCCATTTTTTCCACGAAAATGCCGGTAACATAAATATTGCCCGAGGTATCCACGGCTACAGAGTTAACCCAGTCGTTGCGGATGCCGCCATAGCCCCTGGCCCAGAGAAAATCACCGTTGACATCCAGCTTGACGATAAAGGCATCCGCCTCATCCGCAGCCGTCAGGTTATAAACGGCCGTTCCCGGATTAAAATCCACCGTCTGCCTGAAAGATCCGGCAGCAATTACACTCCCGTCCTTATCGACTGCAATCGAATGCGGGTTCTCATCTTCCGCGCCCCCCATGCCTCTCGCCCAGTCAAAATTCATTAACTGTGCAGAAGCGGGCAGAACCAGGCTTAAAACCAGTAAAAAGGTTAAAACAGGTAGTTTTCTCATAGTGATCGTTTAATCAAATATTCTAAACTCAACTACAAACCTAAAGAAAGATGCAGACCCGCAACGGTGCGGGAGTATATAATTCACCTAAATTGGGTAGTACTACGCATATCTCCGGGGCATTTACCGGCATCCCTGCAACGACGCCGGCGCGGATACACCCGCACTCCGGATTAATCCCCTTTTAAAGAATATTATATCTTTGTAAGATATGGAGCCCGTCATAACGATCAGGAACCTTTCTAAGGTATATGGAGAAAAGGTTGCATTGAGTAATGTAAACCTGGATGTTTACCCCGGGCAGATAATAGGATATATCGGGCCCAACGGGGCGGGAAAATCTACTACGGTAAAAATACTGGCGGGCATAATACAGGATTACAGCGGCGAAGTAACCGTTGCAGGCTTCAACCTGGCGAAGCATGTGCTGGAAGTAAAAAAGAAAATAGGTTATATACCCGAGCTGTCTGAAATGTACGACCTGCTGACACCGCGCGAATACCTCGCATTCATCGGCAAGCTCTTTCACCTCGGCGACGAGGTAATTGCATCCCGGTCACAAAGAATGCTGGAGTCCTTCGGACTCTCGGATCATATGGACCAGCGCATGGACGGCTTCTCAAAAGGCATGAGGCAGAAGGTGCTGATAACGGCCGGATTGCTGCATAACCCGCAGATCGTAATCATGGATGAGCCGTTGTCGGGACTGGATGCCAATGCGGTAATCATGGTAAAGGAATTGCTGCAGGTGCTAAAGGCCAAAGGTAAAACCATATTCTACTGCTCCCATATGATGGACGTAGTGGAACGTGTGTCTGACAGGATCATACTGATTGACAATGGTGCGATCATTGCCGACGGCACTATCGGAGCATTGCAAAAAGACGGCAACGATTCGCTTGAGAAAATATTCTCCAAGCTCACCTCTTCCGACGACGGACTGAAGCGGGCAGGATCTTTTGCATCGGCTTACAGGGATAATGCAGAAAACAGGGACAACGGGCATGAATAAAATACTTCTGTCGCTTGTAATGCTGCCATCCGCGCTATGGGAACGGCTGGGGGCGGATACGGTACAACTAAAGGCTATACTGAACGCAAAGCTGCTGGTTGACGACCGGAAGCCGTTGTCGTTTGGCAATAACAAAGGCCCGGCGCATAGCCGTAAGTACACTACGATTACTACTATGATGGTCTCGTTTTTTATGGGCCTGATCTATATACTGCCTGTATTGATTACAGCCGCGGATACGGTCATAGGGCTGACGATGTTTTCCACCCTGTTTATGTTGCTGCTCACGTTTACACTGATGACGGATTTCGTCGGCATACTGATAGACACCAGAGACAAGCTTGTACTGTTTCCCCGTCCGGTAAACGATACGACCATCATGCTGTCCAGGCTGCTGCATATATTCACGTACCTGGCGCGGCTGGTCGTGCCGATGTGCATACCCGCGTGGATCGTATTCGGGCTGATAAAGGGCAGAAAAGGCGTTTTATTTTTTCCGCTTCCGGTTTTGCTCAGCGTGTTCGTCACGCTCTTCCTGGTCTGCGGCTTATACTTGCTGGTGCTGAAACTGTCGCGTCCCGGCAGGTTCAAGGATGTGCTGAACTTCTTCCAGATCCTTTTCTCCGTTGTGTTTTTTACGGTATGCATCTTGTCGCCGGGCATGATAAACCCCGAAGCCTTTGAAACCCTGAAGGTAGAAGCATACAGTTGGGTGAAATACCTTCCCTCATACTGGATCGCTACCTGCTGGACATGGGCCGACCATGCGGCTAAAGTATTGCCCGGAACACGGTGGATGAGCGTCCTGTCGGTTGTGTTCCCGCTTGCAAGCCTCTGGGCAACCGTAAAACTTCTGGCACCGGGCTTTGTGAAAAGCCTGGTTACCTCCGACAACAGCAATATGGAAAGAATGCCCGGGGCACAGGCGGGCAGTAAAAAGAAAAGCGCTGCGCAAAAAAGAATGTACCACAGGGCAAACCTGTTCAATAAAAGCGACGCCTCAAAAGCCGGCTTTATGATTACCTGGCTGCAAACATCGCGCAGCCGTAGTTTCAGGATGAAAGTCCTGCCTTCGTTTGCCTACGTGCCGGTCTATTTCTTCTTTTTGCTTTTTTCGGGCAAACATTCGTTTACAGAAGTATGGGATCATCTGCCTCAGGGCAAAGGATATATCGCATTGCTGTACATGACCGCATTTGTTATCATAGAGGCAATCAATTACATTACCATATCAGACCAGTATAAGGCGGCATGGGTGTATCACGCCGCGCCGGTAAACAAGCCGGGAGAAGTGATCGCGGGCGCATTCAAAGCGGTATGGGTAAAGTACTTCCTGCCTTTTATAGCAGGCATTTCCGTATTTGTATTTGCGGTATGGGGCATCCCGGTGCTGTTCGATATTATACTGGCTACCGTGAATATTACTTTATTCGCAGCGATCATTATGCGGACCACCGCCAATCGCTCGTTGCCATTTTCAAGGAAGGAGCAGATAAAAGACTCCGGTGTAAAGAACCTGGTCAGGGTAGCAGGTACGCTGGCCGCCATGGGAGGGCTGGTACTGCTGCACTATGCTGCGGCAGGGCTGTCTGCGCCTGCGGAAACCGGCTTTACCATTAACCTTTCCGCTTTTTCTGATACCGCATGGTTAACGGTTATCTCATTCCTGCTGAAAGCGCTGTTGCTTGCCCTCTCATCCGTGTTTTTGTGGCTGGTGTTTGACAGCTTGAAGAATACTGCCTGGGAAACATTGCAGAAGACGGAATAATGTGGCTTGCCTGCCAAGGGACTATATCTGCGACTCCGATGCGATGATACAGAGCATCAGTGATATTCTGGAGGGGAAAGGCGCTCATCCCGACGCAGTAATATTCGAGAAGTAATGTTTTTGTAAAGCAGCGAATGCACAGGCATTTAACCGGCTTATTTATACGCAACTCATACAGATTGATTATCAAAGCGCAAATCAACAGCAGGTATAAAACTGTGGCATATTAGATCATGAACAGGCCGTTTCGCCAAAGCCCGGAAGCCGTATTACAGACGTCTGTGTTACATCAGTGTAAATCTGCCGCGTTCATCAAAAACATATTTTGAACGGGGCGCCCGGTACAGGTACGCAATATCTCCTTCCCTGCAATGCTCATAGAATACGGCGTCCACCTCATGGTGCATATAACGGGGATCGCTGAAGCTGATAAAATACTGTCCCGTGTAGGGAAAATATTGCTTCCGGATAATGCGGCAGGAGACCACCTCCTTCTTTCCACCGCGCGCATCCGACAGGAAGGGATGAATCCTTTTGATGTACAGCATCAGGCAATAACCCAGGATCAGCAGGAGAAGTGCTCCCAGGATCGACAGCATCAGGACATTCTGGCTGACCAGATAATCCAGTCGCTTCAGCTTCTGCCAGCCTTTTCCGCCGGAAAGATCCATTTCAGGCAATACAATGTAGCAGATCATCCCGCCCAGGATCAGACCGACCGAGATCAGCAGATTGCGCCGGCTCCGGAAGATATGGAGCAGATGTGCCTGCTCCTCATCCGTAAGTGGCTCTGTGAGCGGCATTGCCTCATATGCCGGTTGCCGTGAAGGAATGATATCCAAACTTCCGGGTTATTTTGTATCCGTGTAAATATGGTCATTCTTTCTCAAACAACAAAGCGGGATGGTCCCGGAAATCACCGTGGGTGCTTATCTATCTTAACGATTGTCTTCTTTGGATCAATTACTGTCACCGCTTTGGGATTGACAAACAGAGGTGAGGATGTCTGGTAAGGAACCTTGGCCGAAGGCACCACTAGCATCGTGTCCTTCAGATGTGTTTCCTGGTCGTCAAAAAAGATATGCGCCTTGAACGCTTTCAGGACCTTGTCCTTTGGTAAGCCACCCAAAAAGAATGCCCCATCCACATAAACATCCCATTCTCTCAATGTACGGATCACCCTCATATGCGAAGGGCTGCTTCTTGCCGTAACAATGGCGATCCTCAGCGGGGAGAGCTCTGTGCCCGTATCCATTCGCTTCTGGATCAGGGAAAGCATCTTCAGCAGCTTCGCATGGGGACCTTCCCTCAGCGGGACATGCTCGTTTTTTTTCTCGTTTCTGTGAAACGCTTCTATCCCCAGCGTTTTATAGATCGTTTCCGACTCGTCTGAAAACAATACCGCATCCGCATCAAATGCAATTCTTACGGTGGTTTCATCCGGAACATAATCTTTGGGCGGGGCATAGATCAAAGCGGCGGAAGCCGAATTGAGATCGATCACCTTTTGCACATCCGCTTCATCCATCGATAAAAAAAGATCTACGCCAAACGCCTCAATATAATCATGAAGCTGTTCTCCTCCCGTAAATGCGGATCGTATTATATCAAGACCGTAGTAATTAATGGAATTCAATACTCTTAACCCCGTTTCGGGACTGTTTTTAGACATCACGATCACCTCGACAAGCCGTTGCCCGTCGCTGGCGAATTTATTAAGGTTCAATAATGCTTTTATAATGTGAAACCCGGTTCCTTCCTTTAATATCGTCGTTTCATTAGTCCTTTGAAACTTTCTGAAAGCAATGACCCCCTGCTCTTCAAAGATCCGGTTCTCTTCTTCCAGATCAAATAATGCCCTGGAAGAGATCCCGACTACAAGTGTATTTGCAAAATTTAGAGACATGGCTTGTATTTGTATTGAGCCGGCAATCCCGGAATGATAAACAATATTAAATGATTTTATAAAAAAACAGAATATCCGTGAAATTACGGTAACGGGCGCCGGGCAAAGTCTTTAATTTCGGCAGAGACCCGGCAGCAGCATATCAAACTAACGACCACCCCGGCTTGTAAGGTCTTGAATTCCGGCAGAGACCTTGCAGCCGGCCGGGTTATTGGTTTGACTTTTTAA
Organism: Taibaiella soli; assembly: GCA_040392625.1. Taxonomy (GTDB): domain Bacteria; phylum Bacteroidota; class Bacteroidia; order Chitinophagales; family Chitinophagaceae; genus JBEBVQ01. Next base: position 7,414 of record JBEBVQ010000074.1, read on the forward strand.
TACTCTTTTACTAATTTACTAAAACCTTTCATTATGAAGTACAAAATGAGACACTTCTTCTTACTCCTCATCACATTCAGTATCCCTGGCGTCTCGCAGGCGCAGATAGATCCGGGTCCCAACCCCGGAGATACCAGCTCTGTAGGTTTTACCTATCGCAACAACCAGGTACGGTATAAAACGGTTCGCGCCAAAGACGGGAAAGTATGGCTCCAGCAAAATCTTGGCTCTACAGGCGTTGCCACCAGCACCAGGGACCGGGCGGCTTATGGTGATTATTTCCAGTGGGGGCGCTGGGACGACGGGCATCAATCATCTGCAAGCGATACCATATATGCCAGCCGCTTATCCGCCAACAATCCAGCAGGCCTGCAGGCGGATACCGGCTTTGTGGTCTCTCACTGGTGGAATGGCGGGGCGATTGCCAATACCTGGACCGCCAATCCTCCTACGGATGTGAACGGTCTGGATCCCTGCGCGGCTATCGGCCCGGGATGGCGTATGCCAACACGCGAAGACTGGCGAAAACTGATGAGCGCGGAAAGCATCGTCAGTGATACCGCCTCGGCGTTCAAGTCCACCCTGAAGCTGGTCCCCGCAGGTTATCGCGACTATACCAAAGGGAACATGGGCAGCATTGAAAGCGAAGGGTCCTACTGGACAAGCACCAACAGGGACGGTATTTCGGCTTATATCTTCCAGTTTACCAGCGGCTTCAGCCCTTTCAGTGTCGGCAACTTTATGGCGCGGGGGCATGGATTCAGCATCCGTTGTGTCAAACCGTGCCAGGAGCTGGATACCGTAAGCGCCATTATCTGTCCCGGCAGCAGCTACACCCGTCCTGACGGCACCCTTGTCACCGCCAGCGGCACCTATATCGATATTCTCGACACCACCGGCGCGGGTTGCGACAGCGCCATCATTTCCATGGTCACCCTGATCCCACCCATCACCAATCCGGGCACGGTCACCGGCGAAGACACCGTTTGCGGCGGAAGCAGCCAGAGTTACCACGTAACGCCCGTGCCGGGAGCAACATCTTACGTATGGACGCTCGCCCAGGGATGGACAGGTTCCAGTGACTCTGCTGGCATCCAGGTCATAGCGGGCTCCGTCACCCGTACAGATACGGTTTCGGTCTATGCGGTCAACGACTGCGGCGATACCAGCGCAGTTGAAAAATACGCGGTATATGTCTCCGCGCCCCGGGCTGATCTCATCGTAAACGGGCTGGAACTGAGCGTAGCTCCCGGTTATGCTTCCTACCAATGGTATCGCGGCGACACCCTGGAGCAGAGCGGAAGCAATGCCACCTTCCTCGTCACCCGAAACGGGAATTATTCCGTGATCGTCACGGATCATACCGGATGCACGGATACCTCGGATATTTACCGAGTAAACAATGTATCCATCGGCAGCAACCTGCTGAATGCGGAAAGCATCCATATTTACCCCAACCCCGCGACAAACCGTTTCTTCGTCAGCAGCCCCGCTCCCGTAACGGTAACGCTGAAAAGCCTGGACGGTAAAACGGTATTGCACCGGGAGCAGGCCCGCGATATTTCGCTCGCAGGCATCCCCGGAGGTATATACATGGTGTATATCACGGATGAAAACGGAGCATTCCTCAAAACCGAAAAGCTCGTGAAATATGATCATTAAATAAAAGCTCCCCAACAGTTTTGCGGGGA
>JBEBVQ010000075.1:0-9076 GCA_040392625.1 Taibaiella soli
GGCAACCACAAGGCGGGCAACCACAAGGGTTGCCCCTACAGGGATTTTCTTTTCCATTTGCCATATCGTAAATAGGCATAACTCATGATCAGCAATACCGACCAATACACCAGATCGGCAGCCCATGCAATATGCAGCGGACTGCGCAGACGTTCGATCACCACATAGCAATACAAGACATAAGTACACACGCTGGTCACTTCCATGACCAGGTTTACCACCGTCCGCCCCGTACCCACCACGGCATTAAAGACAACAGTAGATACCGACATCAGCAGCGTGGATAACACAATGATCCGAAGGCTGGGCAGCGCAAACTGTACCAGGGACGGGTCGTCCCGGTAAAGCGACAGGAACGGAGCCGGGAAGAGGAGTAACAGCAAGCCAATTGCACCGGTGGCCGCAAGGCATAACTTTGCGATCTTCGCTACAAGCGGCAAGACCAGTTGCGGCCTGCCCTGCCCGATGACATTGCTGACCATCGTACTGCTGGCAGCAGCAAATGCCCAGGTCACCACACCGGCAATGCCCAGGATGCTGCGCAGGATCTGCGACGCCGCTACCTCGCGCGTGCCCAGGTGTTCTACGTAAAAGAAAAATATTTCCCATCCGCCGATGCTAAATAAATACTGTACGATCAGCGGCGCTGAAATACGCAATGATCTCCGTGCCTGCGCTGCGTCAAGGAGCAGCGGTAAACGCAACGGATACTGCCTGTAGATACGGCGGAAATAAAAAACAAAATACGCCACAGCACACCCGGCCAGTTCGCCCGAAACAGATGCTATCGCAGCGCCTTCAAGTCCCATTGCAGGGAAGCCACCCTTACCCAGGATCAGGAAATAATCGAAAAGCACTGTGACAGCGGCTGCCGATACAGACTGCAGGATCAGCAGGCGGGACCTCCCGGTAGCAATATAAAATGCATTGCTGACCTGCAAAAGCATAATAAACGGCAGCCCCCATACCCGGATAGACAGGAAACGGATGCTGTATGCGGCATTCTCCTGATCTTGCAGGCCTGCGCCGAAAAGCCACGGCGCCAGCCAGAGCGACAGCACAACCAGGCTCAACGACAGCAGCAGCGACAGCATTATGCCGTTTGTGAAGATCCGTGCAATACCCTGCGGGTCTTTTTCTCCTGCGCGTCTCGCTATCTGTATCTGTATGCCATTGGCCAGCCCGCTGCCGATCATCACCAGCAGCAGGTAAAAGATACCAGCAATGCCGCTCACCGCCAGCTCACGCTCGCCTATCCTGCCCAGGAAAATATTATTCGCCAGAAAGCTGATCTGTGGTATAAGCAGTGACAAGGAGATCGGTGCGGCAAGACGGATGATATCCCGGCTCGAAACTGAATTTTTCACGATAGCAGATTATGGAGTTATTTGCGCATTGCCTATCCGCCTAATCACGTAAAACGGATGCAACACTACGTCTTTTTCATTAAATCAGGAATATGTCAAAGAAAAAAAGCAGCGTATTTTCCTATTCCGGAAGTCTGGTAAATTGCCTAACTTTAGCATAAGGAAGGACAGAGAAATGGAACCGAGAAAAACACTGGTTATGGGTGCTTCGGAGCACCCGGAGCGATATAGCAACATGGCGATACAACGGCTGCGCGGTAAAGGGCATCCGGTTGTGGCGCTTGGCAAAAGAGCAGGGAAGGTAGCGGATGTGGCAATAGAAACCGGTCAGCCTGAATGGGAGGACATCCATACGGTGACCCTGTACCTGAACCCGAAAAACCAGCAGCAATACTATGACTATATCCTGAAGCTCAAGCCGGAGCGTCTGATATTCAACCCCGGGGCAGAGAATCCCGAACTGGCCAAACGCGCGGCAGATAACGGTATAGAGCCGGTCAACGCCTGTACGTTGGTCATGCTGAGTGTGGGGAATTATTAATGCCTGCGGTATTATTGTCCGATCCATAAAGCGCCGCCGACGCTATCGCGTACCGCGCCCGTAACATCCCTATATACATTCACCTCTTCGCGCCAGCGCAAAGCGCCGAAGAGCGCCATTACCACAGCTTCTTTATATTGTATCGTTTCCGCATCAGGGATAACGACCGTAATACCCGTTTCGGACAAGGCTTCACGGATGCATTGGATCAGGAACGAGTTCAACGCGCCGCCACCCGTTATCAGCATTTGGGGATTATCTTTCGGCAGCGGATATTTCTTTACAGCATCCCGCACCTGTACAGCAATGTGCCGCACGACCGTGTGTATTCTGTCGGGCAATGCATACTCCATACCGGTGAACGGCTCCATGACCATAGCCACAGCGGCTTTATTGCTCAATGATTTGGGAGCAGGCGCAGCGTAATAAGAGTGTCGGTTCAATGTTTCCAGCACATCCGGTAATACCTTTCCGGAGGCTGCCATTGTCCCGTCTTTGTCGTACGGATCCCCGCCCTCCTGCGCCAGCAGGTTGAGCGGCTGGTTTGCCGGGCAAATGTCGAATGCCAGCGTATCCCCACCGTTCCTGACTGTGAGGTTGGCAATGCCCCCGACGTTGAGCAGGTAATCATAATCAGCAAACAACAGCTTATCCCCGACCGGCACGATCGGAGCACCCTGTCCGCCCAGCGCTACATCTATAGCGCGCAGATCGGAAATAACGGGCAAGCCCGTTTCTGCAGCAATAGCGGCACCGTCGCCGATCTGAGCAGTCGTGTGTGCGGCAGGATTGTGATATACCGTATGACCATGCGAAGCAATAAAATGGATCTTATGCGTCAGTCCGTATTTTTCAATAAAGGCATTTACCTGCTGCCCGATATAATGCCCGTATGCAGTGTGTAATTGTAAAAAACCGGCTACCGGCTTGTCAACGGCAGTCCGCAGATCATTTGTCCAATCAGCGGCATAAGGTATGCAGTCTGCATGATGCACCTGATACGACCATGCACCTCTTACTTCCTCCAGTTGTACATAAGCGAGATCAAGACCATCAAGCGAGCTGCCGGACATAATGCCGATGACGTAATAGACCATGTATTGAAATTTAGCAGATCAGTAGTAAGTAATAAGACATAAGTAGCAAGAGATTCAGGTAATAACAACCTGATACCTGCTACTTACGACTTGATACCCAATATTACTTATGCAGTTACTCCTTTCAGTACCTCAGCCATTGTTTTACCGATATTGGCCGGACTTTCCACGACATGGATGCCGCATTCGGCCATGATCTTCATCTTGGCAGCAGCAGTATCATCCGCACCGCCGACAATAGCGCCGGCATGTCCCATACGGCGACCCGGAGGCGCCGTCTGACCCGCGATAAAACCAACAACCGGCTTGCGCATATTATCTTTCAGCCACAGTGCAGCTTCAGCCTCCATGCTCCCTCCGATTTCGCCGATCATGATGATACCATCGGTTTCAGGATCATTCATCAGTAATTCCACAGCTTCCTGGGTTGTCGTTCCGATGATGGGATCGCCACCGATGCCGATAGCAGTAGAAATGCCCAGTCCGGCTTTTACAGCCTGGTCTGCAGCTTCGTAGGTGAGAGTTCCGGATTTGGAAACGATACCGATACGCCCTGCTTTAAATACGAATCCGGGCATAATGCCCACTTTGGCTTCATCGGCAGTGATAACGCCCGGGCAGTTGGGGCCGATCAGGCGGGAGCCTTTACCTGCGAGGTACGCTTTGGCCTTTACCATATCCTGCACGGGGATACCTTCGGTAATGCAGATAATCACTTTAATATCCGCATCAGTCGCTTCCATAATGGCATCTGCAGCGAATGCAGGCGGCACAAAAATAATGGATACATCGGCGCCGGTCTGCGCTACTGCATCGGCCACCGTGTTAAAAACCGGGCGCTCCAGGTGCTGCGTACCGCCTTTACCCGGCGTAACGCCACCGACTACGCTCGTACCGTATTCGATCATCTGGGTTGCATGAAAAGTACCTTCCGTACCGGTAAATCCTTGTACAATAATTTTGGAATTTTTATTGATTAAAACCGCCATGAGTATTGTGATATTGATTTGAATGATTCTTTATAAACAGGATCCTCCTGCAATTCATTGACGGGCGCAAAGTTAATCGAAATAACAGCAAACACCAATCAAATATGAAGCAAGTACTTGCAAACAGAGCAATAAAACACAACTATCTAAAAACGAATAACATCTTTTTTAGCTTAAAAAAAATATATTATTCTGCCAACCATTTTCTACAAAACAAAGTCTTATTATAGCAGAACAGCCCCTATAAAACCTATCTGTTCTTTTCTCATACCCTGTCTTTGTAATACACAAACTACATTCCTGTAGACCCTTTTGATAAAGAGGCGCGAACATCCGTGCCTCTTTATTTTTTTTGGAGGGTGCGCCGGAGATGCGGACAACAGAAAAAACCTTGTACTTTAGGGGCGTACATCAATCCTGTATATGCAATCTGCACCTCCCAGAAACAACCAGCTTATTTCCCTGCTGCTGATCGGTTTATTGTTCTCCATTTTCGGTTTTGTCACATGGCTGAACGGGACGCTGATCAAATTCCTGCAAACAGCGTGCGAACTGAACCACCAGCAGGCTTCGCTGGTAACATTCGCCTTTTTTATTTCTTATTTCGTCATGGCCATACCATCGTCCGGCATCCTGCAGCGTACGGGGTTCAAGCGCGGCATGTCGCTCGGATTGCTGATCATGGCAATCGGTTGCCTGATCTTTCTGCCAGCTGCATGGCAGCGTAACTATACACTTTTCCTTACCGGGTTGTTTACCCAGGGGCTTGGGCTGGCCATACTGCAAACAGCGTCCAATCCGTATGTCACGATCATCGGTCCGATCGAAAGCGCGGCAAAACGCATCAGCCTGATGGGCATCTGCAATAAGCTGGCTGGGGCGCTGGGTGCGTTATTGCTGGCCCGTCTGCTGCTGGCCCCGCTGGATGAATTGCAAGAGGATATTGCAGCAGCAACCGATGTTGCCCTGAGAAATAATTTGCTTCATGCACTGACACAGAAGATCGTCCTCCCCTACTCTGTTATGGCCGGATTCCTGGCGCTGGTGGCTGCCGGCATATGGCGTTCGCCGTTGCCGGATCTGAAAGACGACAATACCGATACCAGCGTACAGGATGTACCGGCACGGCCTTTGTCTTCCTATACCTACCTCTTTCTCGGCGCCCTTGCAATTTTCGCTTATGTAGGCGTGGAAGTGATCGCCGGTGATTATATCATCCAGTACGGGACATACTTAGGCAATGAAACCGGCGACGAAAACCTGAAACAATTTGCCAATTATCTTACTTCGGTCACGTTATTTTTTATGCTCGCCGGCTACGGTCTGGGCGTATTGCTGATACCGAAAGTCATCAGCCAGGAGCAGGCGCTGCGTATCAACGTCATTTGCAGCCTCATACTCACCGTCATTATACTGACTACTACCGGAAAGACATCTGTATTCAGCCTTGCGCTACTGGGTTTTTTTCATGCGATCATGTGGCCGGCGATCTGGCCTATGTCTATCAAAGGACTCGGCAGGCACACCAAAACAGGCTCTGCCCTGCTGGTGATGGCTATTGCCGGCGGCGCGGTCATTCCCTGGTTCCTGGGCATGCTCACCGATGCTTACGGCGGCGATATTCAGAAAGCGCTTTGGGTGATGATACCGTGCTATCTCTATATACTTTTCTTTGCGGTAAGGGGATATCGGGTCGGGGAATTGAGAATTGAAAGTTGAAAATGGAGAATTTGTTTCGATTAATTCTGTATTTTAGTGGTGATTTATAATGAGTTGTGAAGAGCAGTGTAGTGTTTGACAAGTCCTATATTTTTTCCCTGGAGATAATCAAGCTTTATAAACAGTTATCAGGGGAGAAGAAAGAATTTGTTTTGTCGAAACAATTACTCAGAAGTGGCACAGCCATTGGTGCACTTATTAGAGAAGCGCAACATGCTCAGAGTAAAAGAGACTTTCTCAACAAAATGAGCATAGCACTTAAGGAGGCGAATGAAACTTTATACTGGTTACAGCTTTTACATGATAGTGACTTCATTGAATCACCAATGTTTTACAGCTTGCGCAACCCCTCAGAGGAGTTAGTAAAGCTACTCGCTTCCATTGTAAAAACCACAAAAAACAACTTGAGGGAGAATTGAAAATTTTCAATTTTCAATTTTCAATTCTCCACTAAATAATTATCCCGGGAGCCTTGACATATACTTCTCCATTTCCTGCAGCTGGCTTACGATCTGCTTTTCGGTTGGTTTGCTGGATTTGGCTTTGCTGAAGTACATTTTAGCCCCGCGGAAGTCCCTCCGCTGTACACTGATATTAGACAGGTAGAGATAGGCAGCGGCGGCATTGTTCTTATCCGGCAGCCCTATTTTAATGGCCTTGCGTAATTGCTCATAAGCCTCTTTCATATTGCCTTTCTGCATGGAGATCGTACCCAGCTGCAGGTAAGCAGTGCCTTCATACTCCTTCTCCGGCATACCGGTTTCCAGCCCTTTCCGGAGATCCGCCTCCGCCTTGTCCAGATCATTATTCATGGTGGAAAGGTTGGCCCGCAGCATATAGTAGGAAGAGCGGATCGGCTTATACAACAGCCTGGGGTATTTTACCCGTTCGAGCATTTTCTGTGCCCCCTCCATATCTCCTGCTTCGATATAGCCCTGTATCAGCGACATGGGGCCGATAAAGAAATGGGCAAACACGAAGATCAGCGCCACCAGGAACGGTATCCAGGCCACCCACCAGGTAACGCTGAATCCCAGCCAGAACCCTAATGCGATCAAAACAACAGCCAGCGGCAGGCGGTAAAAAACAAGAAAACGGCGAAATGTCATGTAAAAATAATTAGGCGCAAAGATAGAGAATCCGGTGGTGTGCACAAAAATCCCGTAGAGACGCGATAAATCGCGTCTCTACGGATCCCGGAAAATACATTTACCGACACGATCCGGTCATTCACCGATTTTTTTCACCTGATTAGCCGTTCTGCTATCGGACAGATTTATCACCTTACCTACTTTTACAACATCAAATAAATTAGCATGAACGGAAAAATGAGATCCCGGCAAGGGAAAGATCACCTTGCATTCGGCATTGCCATTGCAGCAACAGGCATTTTAATCCTGCTGCATTTGACAGGATATATTCCGCTAAACATTAAGACCGGATGGCCACTCATCCTGGTGGTCATAGGCCTACTGATCGGCATTAAGAACCGGTTTCGCAAAAATGCCTGGTGGATACTGGTGCTCATAGGGGGCGCCCATATGATCCCCCGGTTCGAGATCAACGGGACTCCCTCTACGCGGCTCATATGGCCGGTGATCATGATCATCGCGGGTTTGTTCATTGCATTTACAAAGCCACGCAGATGCCGGAACAACCGGGATTTCGATGTCTTTACCAATAATGATAACAACCTTAATATTGATGTCACCTTTGGCGGAAGAAAAGAGATCATTACCAGCAAAGAATTCAACGGGGGGACGATACAGGCTTCATTCTCCGGTTGTGAGATCAACCTGATGCAGGCCGATAATCCGGGACATCCGATGCTGCTGAATATGAAAGTAGCTTTCGGCGGGATAGAGCTGATCGTTCCGTCGCACTGGGAAATAAAAAACGAGATTACTCCTTTTGCCGGCAGTGTCGAAGATCACCGTACCATACGCAGCGCTTCCGGAGCAGAGGAAAGAAGAACATTGATCTTAAAGGGATCTGTTTCTTTTGGCAGTGTGGAAATCAAATCTTATTAAACCGGACGTTGTCCCCGGTCATTACAAACAAAAGCAACACTATGAAAAGCTTCACCGTCTGCATCATTTTCAAAATCGAATGTGAAGGGATCCGTACCGAGCAATATGAGGAACAATGGCGGCTTATGCTTGCGGCAAACCAGGAGGATGCACTGCAACAGGCCCGGGAAACTGCCATACACGAAGAAGAGCAGTTTACAGACCGCCACGGCCGAACCGTACGATGGACATTCCTTGCCATTAAGGATATCCAGGAAACCGCCATACAGAGCGGCGCCCTGCTGTTTTCCATGCTGAAAGAAACAGATCCCGTGGCTACTCCCGTGTGGGGAAACCGGACTGCCCATGTAACTTTATAAATTCGATACCGGGACATTGGGATATCTCAATAAATATATCCGGCCCGTAATGCCGGTCATCTGCCTGCTCATAGCCGGCCTCACGCTGTATTTCCTGTACGCACAGCATAGCTGCACCTTACAGGAAGCTGTTACCGACACCGGTATTAGTGTGCTGATCCTGTTTGTAGCTACATGGCCGGTCCTTTTCATTATCCGCAGATACCCCACCCGCGTCGGTGTGCAGTTATATGCCATCCTTCCGGTCGTTGTTATGGCTATAGTGGCCTTGCTGGCTGATCTGTACCTGCTCCGCTGGATCTTCAGCGATAATGCCATTTATCTGTACTGGCTTGATCAAACGATATGTATCCGTCTGCTGATCGCTCTGCTCGCCCTCGGATGGATATCCTCGGTATATGCAATGCGGCAGAAGCTGGAACAGACGGAATCGGCATTTCAGCAACAGGCAACTGCTGCTGTGCTGCTGCGCGAAGCGGAGTTGTTTAAACTGCGCCAGCAGCTACACCCGCATTTCCTATACAACAGCCTCAACTCTATAAATGCCCTGATCCTTACACAGCCCGACAAAGCACAGGAAATGGTGGGTAAGCTGTCGGAATTTCTGCGCAGCTCTGTGAAACGGGATGGAAATGAACCTGTACCGGTTGCCGAAGAGCTGACCCATATTGAGAGTTACCTCTCTATCGAAGCTATACGCTTCGGGGACCGGCTGCAGATCAGCTATGACAGGCAGCATACCGACGATGCCATGATCCCGCCGTTCCTGCTGCAGCCAATCGTGGAAAATGCTATTAAATTCGGGCTGTACGGCAATACAGGCACTGTGACCATTACATTACGTACAGACACTACCGATACTATGCACCGGATACAGATCTCCAATCCTTACGATTCGTCTATGCAACGACCGGCGGGAACGGGATTCGGGCTGGAAGGCGTACGCCGCCGGCTATATCTGCAATTTGGCCGCA
>JBEBVQ010000076.1:0-9060 GCA_040392625.1 Taibaiella soli
TGCAGCAAGAGCACAGAAAGCAGCAGACCTCTGGATGCAGGCACATGATCTATCTGTCTTCTATACAGAATTAAGCAAAGCTGCAAGCCTGAAATAATCCAAGCCGGATATAGCATACAAAGAAACAGGCTGCCCAAAGACAGCCTGTTTATAATTTACAGCAAAAGGAATTATTTATTCATCGTCGCCAGAAACTCCTCATTGCTCTTCGTGCCTCTGATCTGCTGTAACAGGAAGTTCATCGCCTCGTCCGTATTCATATCGGAGATGTGCTTACGGAGGATCCACATTTTATTATGCGTGTCCTTATCCAACAGCAGGTCATCGCGGCGGGTGCTGGAGGTCGTAATATCGATAGACGGAAATATCCGCTTATTGGCCAGTTTCCGGTCGAGCTGAAGCTCCATGTTACCGGTACCTTTAAATTCTTCAAAGATCACTTCATCCATTTTCGAACCGGTATCGATCAGCGCCGTGGCCAGGATGGTCAGCGAACCGCCGTTCTCAATCTTACGCGCTGCGCCGAAGAACTGCTTGGGCTTCTGCATCGCATTGGCTTCCACACCACCGCTGAGCACCTTGCCGCTTGCGGGCGCTACCGTGTTATGGGCACGGGCAAGACGGGTAATAGAGTCAAGCAGGATCACTACATCGTGCCCTACTTCCACCAGCCGCTTCGCTTTCTGCAGGGCAATGGTGGACACTTTTACGTGTTTATCCGCAGGTTCGTCAAACGTAGAGGCAATCACCTCCGCACGGACGCTGCGCTGCATATCGGTCACCTCTTCCGGGCGTTCGTCCACCAGCACGATCATCAGGTAACATTCCGGATGGTTCTGAGCAATTGCATTCGCCACTTCTTTCAGCAGCATGGTCTTACCTGTTTTCGGCTGGGCCACGATCAGGCCGCGCTGGCCTTTACCGATCGGTGTAAACAGATCCATGATGCGGGTGCCATAGTTCTTGTCGGTTGTATAGAGATTCAACTTTTCAAAGGGGAAAAGCGGCGTCAGGTAATCGAAAGGTACGCGATCGCGTATCTCATCGGGGTGACGTCCGTTGATGCTTTCCACCTTCAGCAGCGCAAAATATTTTTCGCCTTCTTTGGGTGGACGAATGCTGCCCTTAACCGTATCACCGGTCTTCAGGCCAAACAGCTTTATCTGTGAAGGAGAAACATAGATATCATCCGGAGAAGACAGGTAGTTGTAATCACTGCTGCGCAGGAAGCCATACCCGTCGGGCATCATTTCCAACACGCCTTCGCTCACTACGATCCCGTCAAACTCCACATTATAATTGCCGTACTGCTGCTCACGGGGACGACGGGCAGTTTGTGCCGCCGGTTGCTGCACCGGCTGTGCCGGGCGTTCGCCAATCGGCTCCTGGGGCGGCTGTACCTCTGCATCATCTTCCGTGGCCGGCATGATGATCGGCGCCTCTGAGGTTTCGGCCACCGGGTGGCTGACATCGTCCGCGACAATCTCAGATGTTACTGCTTTCGGCATCGCCGGTTCATTTTTTTTATCTGCCTGGTCTGCGTCTGCTTCCGTCTTGGGCTTGCGGCCACGGCGTTTTCTTGTAGTACCTTGCTGTTCCGGATCTTCCCCGGCATCATCATCATTTGCCGCTGCTTCCCCGGCCTGTTTAACCTTTACAGTCGGTTTTGCCTCAGCCGCATCATCCGCAGCTTTTTCCACTTTGGGTTTGCGGCCGCGACGTTTCTTCGTTGCATCTTCCTGACTATCAGGCTGACCTGCGGTCAGCGCCTGATGATCCAGTATTTTGTAAACCAGTGTTTGTTTATCAAGCGACCGGGCATTCTTAATTTCTAAATGCTCCGCTACATCAACCAGCTCGGGAACGAGCATGTCATTCAATTGCGAAATGTCGTATGGCATACGTTATTATGTTCTGAAATGTTTAGTTAGTAAGTGTACATGGACAGGTATGTCGTCGTTAGTAGTACCCAGATATTATTTTTGAAAACAGGGAAATTGCAGAAAAGGGTAAAGGAAGACCGGAACTAAAACCTCATTCCTGTGGTGCAAGATTACAAATGTTTTTTTAAAAAAAATAAAAAAAGTTTTTGGACAGTTCATTTTCCGGGAGCATTGCTGTTGCCCGAAAGCCTGTCTGCACGGTACGCAACTGCCATCCGGCCAATGGTTTCAGACAGTTCCGCATAATGAAACTCCGGAAAAAAGCGTGTCAGCTTCTCATTATTATAATAACATATCTGCCGGGCGGTTCGTGCGGTTTCTTTCGTAACGGTGACGCCGGTGTCTGAAAAACGGCTTCGTATCATGTTCCAGCGCCACACCAACCCCGTCATGAAAGCAGTTGCCAGGTACCGGGGCGGCCGCCGGCCGAGGGCTTCGGCCATCAGTGTAAATACCTGCTTATATGAGAAATTACCGGCGCTGAGAATGAACCGCTCTGCACTGATATCACTGTTCATCAGCATAAATGCCGCTTTTACCACATCCCTGACGTCCACCCAGCCGTTAATCCCACGGGTATAAAACGGGAACTCATCATCTACCAGCTTCATCAGCCGGGCCGACCCGGCCTCCCAGTCTCCGCCCTCCCCAAGTATGATGCCGGGGTTGAGCACCGCTGCATTCAGCCCTTCCGCTATGCCCCGCCAGACTTCCATCTCCGCGTAATATTTACTTTGCGCATAAGCCGAATTATAGCCGCCTTCTTCCCACTGCACCTCTTCTGTGATCTCCCGTCCCTGTATATTCCTCCCAAGCGCGGCAACCGAACTGATAAAAACCAGCTTGCGTACTTGCGCTTCGAGAGCAGCGTTTATAACATGTGTTGTCCCGGTGATATTCACCTGCATCATTTCCTCCTTCATCCCCGGCTGAAAAGAAACCACTGCGGCACAATGGTAAACTTCATGCACACCCTGCATCGCTTCGCCTACTGAAAAAATATCCAGCAGATCGCATTGCACCCATTGCACGCCCGCCAGGCGCTGCAGCCGGTCATCCGGCGCCCGCCGGTGGTACAGGGCACGGATCTCCCCGCTACCCTGAGCACTGAGCAGCTGCACGAGGTGTTGCCCTACAAATCCACTTGCACCGGTAATGAGTACCATATTTTAATTAGCCAATTAGCTAATGTGATAATTAGCTAATTAAATGTTACATATATCTGATCTGTTATCCTAAAGCGACTGAAACTGTTTCAAAAAGCGGATATCGTTCTGGGAATACAGCCGCAGGTCATTTACCTGGTATTTGATCTGGGTGATGCGCTCCACACCCATTCCAAAAGCAAAACCGGTATATACATCAGGATCAATATTAAAATTACGAAGCATATCCGGATGTACCATGCCACACCCCAATATCTCCACCCAACCGGTATGCTTGCAAAGGTTGCATCCGCTTCCGCCGCATACCGTACAGGAAATATCCATTTCAGCGCTTGGCTCCGTGAACGGGAAATAGGATGGACGGAAACGTACCCGCGTATCCGGGCCAAACATCTCACTTACAAAGTAATACAGCGTCTGTTTCAGATCAGCAAATGAAACGTTTTTATCTACATAGAGGCCTTCGCACTGATGAAAAAAGCAATGCGCACGGGCAGATATGGTTTCATTACGATAAACCCTGCCGGGACAGATCACCCGTACCGGTAAATTCTCCTGTTCCAGTACGCGCGCCTGTACCGAAGAAGTATGGGTACGCAATACCCAGTCGGGGTCCTTCGAAACATAGAATGTGTCCTGCATATCCCGCGCGGGATGATGCTCGGGCAAATTGAGCGCCGTGAAATTGTGCCAGTCGTCCTCAATCTCCGGCCCCGTAGCCACACTGAAGCCGATCTTCTCAAAAACAGAAACGATCTGCCGCTCTACGACACGCAGCGGATGCCGTGTGCCCAGGGGGAGCGCTACGCCCGGCAATGTAATATCTGTTACCACCCCCTTCTTCTGCCTGCCGGAGTTATGGATATGGCGGAATGACTCATATTGTGCCTCTGCCAGTTGTTTAAAAGCATTCAATAATTGCCCTGCCTCTTTTTTCTGTGCAGGCGGCACATCCTTCATCGCGCCAAACAATTGCTTCACAACACCTTTAGCGCCAAGAAATTTAACGCGGTATTGCTCCAGCGCTGCCGCATCGGCGGGCCGGAACGACCGGATTTCCGGTTCATATACCTGGATCTGTGCCTGTAATGATTCCATAAATAAATGACAAAGATAAGGTCAGACGCCTTTCATACCAATGATCCTCAAAAGTTTTGCGGCTGCCCGGAGCATATATCAGGGGTATGCTATAAAATAATAATCCACCCGGTTGTAATAACTCTTTTTAAATGCCTGCTCCGTGAATGCCTGCTCACCCGCCAGCCATCTTTTCATGGTGTTGATCTTCATGCCGCAACCGGAGAGCAGTAAAAACACCTGTTCCGGCGTAGCCCCGTAATAATCAGAAGCGCCGAGGCCATGCTCAAAGATGATAACAGGCTTACAGCGGGTTATCATAGTTTTGGCGCCTTCCAGCACCAGCAATTCCCCCCCTTCCACATCGATCTTCATCAGATCAATCGCAATATCTGACGGCAGTACGTTATCCAGCAGATCCGTTGCAACAGTAATGCGGCGGTCTTCTTCATGGGGCCGATCATATTTGCGCTTCACCAATCCGCTGTACGACGGGTTTGAAACAACATAATTAAACGAAGCCGTACCTTTTACATTACTTAAGGCGACATCCGACACCCGGCAACGGGAGGAATCGCTATATTTTTCCCTGAGCGCGGCATAAAGATCGGGGATCGGCTCAAAAGCATAATGCGTACCTTCCGGCGCATACCGGAGCATGTAATCCAGTACTTCGCCTTTATGCGCGCCAACATCAATACAATTGCTCGTATGCTTGCATACCTTTCTGATGACCCGTATTGTCTGCCTGTCGTATCGCTGGTTTTGGGTAAATGCTACCGGTAATTTCTTTATCAGTCTTTTTATGATCGCTTTGATCATTATAATATTATTGAAGGGGGAGCAATGCCACTTGCCGGTGCAAATAAACACTTTTTAACGGAGGTTTTCCACCACTTACATTCCAAAAAGAAAAAATCAATAACGAATAGATTACAATATCCATACAAAACTGACCGGAGAGACAGGTATTTTCTAACAATAAACCTTTTACATTTGCTTCCATGTTCCAGGCAAAATGGCTGCAGCAACTGCTGCATATTTCGATGTGCATCGTGGCATTTGCCATACCGTTTCCCTATATCGCCGGCAGCATTTCCGTGATCCTGGTTATCCTGGTCTGGATCCTGCAGGCAGATTTCCGCAGCACCTTCAGGCGCCTCCTGCGCAACAAAGTGCTGATCTGCTGGATGTTATTTTATCTGCTGCACGCCCTGAGCTATACATACAGTGAAGACAAAACAGATTCGCTTTTTGACCTGCAGTCAAAGCTCAGCTTCCTGGTATTGCCTGTGGTCATCGGTGCGGGCATGAGCATCACCCGGAAGCAGCTCGAGCATATTTTTCTGGGGTTTATATCGGGGATCACCATCGTGGCGATCTTCTGCATGGTGCAGGCGGCTGTGGATTATAATCTTACCGGCAACAGTAATTTTTTCTTTTATCATGATCTGATCCGGGGACTGAATGCCAATGCCGTATATATGTCATGGTATGTCATCACCGCTATCGTCATACTCATACTATTCGATTGGGAAAAAGTTTTTAAAGGCGCCGGCAAAATACTCTGGTTCCTGATTTTGCTGCTCCAGTTCGGTTTCTTCATCCTGCTCTCATCCAAATCGCTGATCCTGCTGTTTTTTGTTTTTATGATGCCGGTATTCTATATCCGTCATTTCCATAAATATTACAGACCGCTGCCCCGTGCCCTGATCGTCGGCTCTATGCTGGCCATCGGCGCCGTTATTTTCCTGTCGGATAATCCGATCCGGGACCGTTATGAAGACATCCTGAAAAAAGAGGAGAACAGTACCTGGATCAAAACCGGTGCCGACAGGCCAGAATAATTCAAAAATCTGAATCTGAGAATATTCCTGTGGAAAACCGGGCTGAAGAAAATTGCAGAAGAAAAGCTTTGGTGGACGGGAGTGGGCAACGGAGATGTGCACCATACCCTAAACCGGGAAATGCATGATGCGGGCATCGGCAATATGTATAACCCCAACCACCGCTCCCATCTGCATAATGTGAACCTGCACAACATGTACATACAATCCCTGTACATGCTGGGCATACCGGGTCTGGCTGTTTTTTTGGTTATGATGTTTGCACCTTTTATCGCGTTACGCCGCATCCGGGAAAAAACAATTTTTTTCCTCTTTCAGTTAACGGCTGTGTTGTTCATGATGCAGGAATCTGCCCTGCAAACACAAGCCGGCATCATCTTCTTTACATTCTTCTCCCAAATACTCTGGAACAGGAGAGCTATGAATTATGAATGATGATTTATGAATTATGAATTGACGATGTACACCATTCATAACTCATCATTCATAATTACTTCCCACCGTCTCAGTTCCTTATTATACCGGGTATGCTTATCGGGGAATTCAATATAGTCTTCCCTGGGTGAGTTTTCTGTGTGATAACGGGACAGATCCTCCTGCAGCGCCATTTTATCGAAAAGTAGAAAAGATTTTTCATGCAATTCGTCTTCTTCCATTTTCCAGGTACGAAAGATCTCTTCATAGAATGCTATGGTCGTATCGTCTGCCGCATATTTGAGACGCCCGCCCGTAGCTACGCGTTTTTGCTTCAGGCTGGGCGCCACACGGCTTATCAGGAAGTAATGATACCCATCTGTATCCCGGTAATAGGCATCCAGCCGGTGACGTGCCGCAGCCTGTCTGTAAGCGGCATCAAATGCAGTATCGAAGCGGTTATCATACGTAGCTTTTTTAGGAAGATGCGCTATGTAACGCGCAATCCGGTACTTGAATGCCTCCTGTCCCGCACTGTCAAAATAAGCAGCCGGACTATATACCCTTTCCTGATCCGCGCACCCGGCAATTCCGAGCAATCCTCCGAGCAATAAAAAGACAATAACAGCCTGTTTGATCATTTGAATTTTTTATTTTAAAGTAGCGCAATAATAAGCAAAAGCCCTGCTTCGCTGAAAATAGCGCGCAGAGCTTTTTGCAATAGGCGTATTTGAAAAACAATCCGGCACTTACAAAGCACCAATTAATACTCTTTATTAACCGGAGCAAATTCAGCCCATCCGTCTGTCCAGTCAGACGAACCAAATGCACCGCGGAAACCTACCTGCTGGAACCCGCCCAGCTTGGCATGTGAAAAGTCGGCGCCTGATGACAGCAGCCCGCTGGTCACCGTAAAGTTGGGGTTGGAAGCATAAGCCGATGCAAGACGCGAACCAAAGAACCAATCCTGCTTCAGACCAATTTCAGCATATTTGGCAGCAGAAGCTTCATCTTCGACAACTGTATTCGCAGCAGTAATATAAGCTTCAACCGCATCAACATCTACACCCGAACCGCCATTGAAAGAGGATGCAGGGAAATGGAAGATATTGTTGGCGATAACACCGTTCTTCTTATCGGCATATTGCTCCAGTACAGAGTTCTGGTTCATACGCAGACCTTTGGGATAGCCCGCAATCACAGAGTTGAACAGCGACATTGCTACCCTTCTTCTCAGGTCGATACCATATGCGAAGTTCTTGTTGGATGCGCTTTTGCCTTCGGCAATAGGACCGAGGATGGTAAAGTTGGAGAAGGTAGCTGTGCTGTACGGCTGGATATCGTTATCATTCGGGCCGTTATCCCATTCCAGACCGTTTGATTCGCTCTGGTCGGCATAACCGGGATAGCGGACACCCAGACCAAACTGTACTTTACCGGAGAAACCGTAGTCGCAGTCATAATCATCATCCCATCCGGCAAATACGATCAGGTACCGGGCATCTACGTTACCGCCGAACCATTCAAAACCGTCATCACCGCCGAAAGAAACCTGGCAGTATTCCATTTTAGTGCCTTTACCAACACCACCCAGCGTAATACCGTTTGTTTCATTGTTGGGCGACAGTTCGATACCGGCAAACTCAACGCGCACATATTTCAGCACACCGCTGTTGTCGTTATCATCATTACCACCGAAACGCACTTCAGGTGTAATACCTTCGATCACCGGATCTACCTGGTTTGTCCGGGCCTTGCCCAGGATCACCAGTCCGCCCCAGTCGCCGCGGTCACGATCGCCGGGCTGCTGGTTGGATGTAAATACGATCGGCTGGCTGGCCGTTCCTTCAGCGATAATATCACCGTCACGGTCAATGACCAGCGTGCCGCGCGAGCTACGCTCGCCCATAATGATCGTACCGGGTTCGATAGTCAGCACCTTGCCGGCACGTACAAATGCCTGTCCGCGGATCAGGTATTTATTGTCAGCAGTACGCGTCTGGGTTTCCAGGTTGCCTTCCAGCACCACAACTTGTTCCGTTGTGTCGCCGCCACCGCCGCCATTACCGTTGTCCGGATCTTTGTCTTTGTCCTTTTTGCAGGCGGTCATACCAAACACTGCAAGGCAAATAAACATTGCCGATAAAAGTTGTGTCTTTTTCATTTTTGTTGGTTTTAATCTTGAGTTTGTGTGTTTGTTCTTGTTGTTAAAAATCATAGGTAAATGTCATTGTATAGAGGCTTCCCCGCTTGTATGTAAATATGGGATGGTCTTTTTTCGCATCTGCCACGCTGTTCACATCTGAATCCTGGTAGAAACGGTACCGTGCATTCAGCACATCCTGTATCCCGAACTTGAGTCCGACATGCTCACCGAATTTTTTGGACACCGTAAGATCCAGCGCGTGGCGGGGCATCTCGTAAATGGTGGGGAAGAGGTAACTGCCCACCGCATAGATCCTTGATCCGAAGATGTTGTAACCGGCGCTGAACTGCATCCTTGCGTTGTCGTCCCTGTAATGAAGCCCGGCATTAATGATATACGGCGATTGCCCCTGCAGCGGACGCTTACTATCTTGTGCACGCGCTACAGAATCCCCATAGCTCACTTCC
>JBEBVQ010000077.1:0-8937 GCA_040392625.1 Taibaiella soli
GCCGTCATTTTAATTAGCTAATGTGATAATTAGCTGATGTGCTAATGACTCCTCGCGACAGATATTAGCTAATCAGCACATTGGCTAATTAGCCAATGATCCCTCGCGATTGACATTTGCTAATCAGCATATCGGCTCATTAGCAAATAAAATGTTTTTTTACAACAGCCTCTGGGATTAATCCCTATTTTCGCCGGGCAATAAATAAGTTTATGCAAGGAACGATCACACTGATACTGGTCATTATTACGGTACTGATATCCCTGGCGGCTTTTCGGGATGCAGGACTGACCAATAAGCTGATATTATGGCCGGCACGGATGCAGACCCCGGGAGAATATCACCGTCTGCTCAGCTCGGGGTTTATACACGCAGACAGCATGCATCTGTTGTTCAACATGTTTACCCTGTTTTTCATCGGCAGCTATGTAGAAAGCTATTTTGTGCTGATCGACGGGCGGCTGTCATACCTGCTGCTGTACCTGGCGGGCATTGTAGTGGCCTCCCTGCCATCTTTTTTCAAACATCGCCATAACCATTATTTCCGGTCGCTCGGGGCATCAGGCGGGGTAGCAGCGGTGCTGTTCTCCATGGTCTATATTTCTCCCTGGGAAGGCCTTTATATCTTTGGCATACTGCCGATACCGAGTATTGTATTTGCCATATTGTACCTGGTGTATTCGGCATATATGTCGCGCCGCGGCGGTGACCACATCAACCATGATGCACATTTCTGGGGGGCCGTTTTCGGGTTTGTCTTTACCTGGATCGTTTCTCCGCAGCCGGGGCAGTTATTCCTCCGGCAGATCCTGCAGCCTTTTTAGGGAATTATGAGTTATGAGTTATGAATGATGAGTTATGAATTATGAATGAGGGGCGATTCATAACTCATCATTCATCATTCATCATTCATCATTCATTCATGGTGGTACGGACTGTGGTTCAGAATGCTGTATGCCCGGTATATCTGCTCTGCAAGGATCAGGCGTACGAGCTGGTGCGGGAAAACCAGGTGCGACAACGACCAGATTTGTTTTGCCTGCTTCCGGATGTTATCGCTCACGCCGTATGCACCGCCGATCAGCAGCACAAGGGTTTTGACACTTTGATTCATGCACTGCTGGAACTGCTGCGCCCATCCCGGCGAATCCAGGAGCTTGCCGCGTTCGTCAAGCAGTATCAGGTGGTGGTGCGGCTGCAGCCGTTTCAGTACCAGGGCTTCTTCCTGTTGTTTGATATGGTGTATATCTGTTGCGGTATTCTTCCCGGTTGCCCGGAGCAATACCAGCTCTGTCGTTATCCAGGGCTTTGCTTTCCGGAAATAATGGCGGATGCCTTCTTCGATGAAGGGTTCATGCTCCCTGCCTAATGACCATATCTCGATATGCATAGTGATGTAAAGTTAATTGTTGAATCGTTTTAATCCACTAATGTTTCATCCCTCAATCCTACAAGGGCAATCACGCAGGATTGCCCCTACGTTCTGAATAATGATTAACTTGCGTCGGTCATGCATCGATTCACAGAACTCTCCCGGAAATTCGGGGAACGCTTTACGGCCATGCTGCCTTTCCCGGAAATGCCTGCAACGTTGTACGATCCCTGCCGGTATTTCCTGGGGCTGGGTGGCAAGCGCATCCGTCCGGTATTGTGCCTGATGGGCAATGAGCTTTTTGGTGAGATCATGGAGGATGCCTGGCACGCAGCAGCGGGACTGGAATTGTTCCATAATTTCACGCTTATTCATGATGATATTATGGATAAAGCCCCGTTGCGCCGTGGGTTCGAAACCGTTCATGCAAAATATGATTTGTCCACGGGGATTCTCTCGGGTGATGTCATGAGCATCTATGCATATCAGCATATCGCCAAGGTACGCCATGCGCTGCCGGAGGTGCTGGCAGCGTTCAACAAGATGGCGATAGAAGTGTGCGAGGGCCAGCAATGGGATATGGATTTTGAACGGCAGGATGATGTGTCACTCGATGCGTATCTGCGGATGATCGAGTTAAAAACCTCGGTATTGCTGGCTACCAGCATTCAGATAGGCGCATTGCTGGGTGGCGCTACTGCGGGCAGTGCAGACAAGCTTTATGAGTTTGGTAAGAATCTGGGCATGGCCTTCCAGTTGCAGGACGATTATCTGGATGCTTTTGGCGATACTGAAAAGACGGGCAAGCAGCAGGGCGGGGATATCAGGGATAATAAAAAAACGTTCCTGCTGCTGACGGCGCTGGATCGTGCTGACGGCGCACAGCGGCAGGAGATCAATAGATTGATGAAGACTGAGGATGCTGATAAGGTGCCGGGTATGCTGGCGGTCTTCAGTGATCTGGGTGTAGATGTTTCGTGCCGCGAGATGGTGCAGCATTATTCGGATCGGGCTTTTCATGCGCTTGACGCTGCTGCGGTTACTGCTGTCCGGAAGGAGCCGCTCCGTGAACTGGCCGGCTATCTGTTGCTGCGGGAAACCTGACATGTTATCAGGGATGAGGATGCCGGGATATTAATCCCCCCAATGTTGAAAGTAAAACCATTAAGAAGTTGAAAAACGCCATTTTCAAATTTTCAAATCCCCAAATTTTCAAATCCTCATGAACTACTGGCTTGTAAAATCCGAACCGTTTAAATATAGCTGGGAACAGTTTGTAAAAGACGGAAAGACCTTTTGGGATGGCGTACGCAATTACCAGGCCCGGAATAACCTGCGTGCGATGAAGAAAGGAGATAGGGTGCTGTTTTATCATAGTAATGAAGGGCTCGCCGTCGTCGGTATTGCTGAAGTGGTGCGGGAAGCCTACCAGGATCCAACTACCGACGATGCCAACTGGGTGGTGGTAGATCTAAAGCCGTTGAAAGCGTTGAAAAGTCCGGTAACGCTCGCGACCATGAAGGAAACGGAAGCGCTGTCGGAGATGTCGCTTATACGGCAGTCCCGTTTGTCCGTATGCCCGATCCGTAAAGAAGAGTACGACCTGATCCTGAAGATGGGCAAATAGCTCTGTCTGCCGCTAATGTTCCGCAACCATCTCCGGCCTGCCCTGTATGATGTGCGCCAGCCGGATGGAGAGTGCATGCAACTGGGTCCTGGCGTGCGCATTCCGCTCAATATGATAGATCGTTGTGGTAATAGCCTGAACCATTTTCCGGAGCATGCCGGTGGGAAGCCCCCTTGCTGCCAGACGCTGTACAAACTGTGCTTCTTCCGGGGGTAAAGGCAGCGGCACCTGCGGCAGCCAGGTACAGCGTAAGGTCTGCTCCAGCAGTTGTATCACATAACGCAGGAAATTCTTCTGCTGCTCCCGCCCCTGTTTGGCAAGGTCTTCTGCAAACCCGGCCATCATGAGGCCATTGTTGGTAAATATTCCGTTAAACCAGTTACGCACTTCGGGGAAGAGGTCATGCTCCGTTTCCCGCAGGATGCGCAAGGCTTCGGTGAAGCTGCCGCCTGCCAGGTGGCCTGTTTGTATGGCTTTGCGTTCATCGGCCAGGTTGCGTTCCGTGAGCGCTGCGGCAATATCAACGGCAGAAAGCGGGGCCAGCCGCACGATCTGTGTGCGTGAAAGGATCGTCGGGAGGATGGATTCCGTATTTTCTGCAACAAGGATCAGGAAGGTGTCTGCGGGTGGTTCCTCGATCAGCTTCAGCAGGATGTTGCCTTCTTTACCCAGGTATTCCGGACGCCAGATGATCTGGACTTTGCTGCCGCCTTCGTATGATTTGAGGTTGAGGTTTTCGATGATGCTGCGGCATTCTTCGGCAGGGATATTGCCCTGCTTATTTTCTGCATTGATATGCTGCAGCCATTCGAAGGTAGTGCCGTATGGCGTCTGTGCGACAAATTCCCGGAAATCCGGCAGATAATGCCTGCTGAGCGCTTTGGCGCCGGGCTTGGGAGCAATGGCCGGGAAGCTGAGGTGCAGGTCTGCATGCTGGAGCTGCTGTACTTTACCGCATGATGCACAGGCGCCGCATGAGTCGCTTTCCGTCCTGTTCGTACAGAAGATGTATTGGGCGAGCGCCAGCGCCAGGGGCAGTCCCCCTGTGCCCTCCGGCCCTGTGAGTAACAAGGCGTGGGGTAACTGGTTGCGTTGCAACATTTGTAGCAAACCTTGCCTGGCAAGCTGCTGTCCTGCAATCCGGGAAAATAGCATGTGGTACGGTAAAGGTATAAAGGTACAAAAAGCAGGCAAAGGATGATACCTCCCTGCGGCGTGGTACAGCTAAGAGATTACTGCCCGCTTATATTCCTGTTGTGCTTCCACCAGATATAACCTATGGTGCCCATGAGCGCCATAGGTATGGCTGCGAGATAAAGGATCCCGCCGTTCAGTCCCTTAGCGCTTGAATCATCCAGCTCGGATGCAGTTTTAGTGCACATGACGCACTGGGCAGACACGCTGACGACGGTCAGCATCATAGAAACCATGAAAAGTACCAGTCGCTTTTTCATAGGGCAAAGCTACGGGTTTTCGGGGAGAAAATCCTGAGTAGCATATGTCCGTCCTGAGCCGGATTCTTTTGATATGGATCAGGGGTAATAAGGCGAAATGATCAGGTAGATCAGCACGCCGGTAATGCTCACATACAGCCATATCGGCCATGTGTACCGGGCGAGTTTCTTGTGACGGACATATTCGCCGGTAAGCGCGCGATAAGCAGTGAACAGGATGAACGGCAGGATGACGCCGGCCAGGATAATATGTGTCGGCAGGATGATGTAATAGAATGTCCGCATGCCGTTGCCTACGGCTGCTTTTTCGGCTGCATCCACAATGCCGTCATGGTTGATGTCTCCGAGCCGGGTTTCGCCCGCCAGCAGGTGATGGGCAATATAGGAGATCAGGAAAAGCACCGACAATAATATCGTGGCCAGCATGATCTTTTTATGGAGCAGATAGTTTTTCCTTTTTACGGCAACCAGCGCCAGGATAAGTAATATGGAAACCGCAGAATTGATAGTGGCATTGATCCCGGCAAACACATGCACGTCAAATCCCAGGTCAACATCCAGCTTCACTTGGGTAAGCATGGTAATCCCGGCAAATACGACAAAAGAAACAGTAATGATAAACAGACGCGCCTGCTTATCATTCTTCTTTAACATTGGAGTAAGCATTCTTTTTAGTTTAATTATGAGTTATGAATGATGAATTCACGAATAATTAATAACTCATAACTCATAATTCATAATTAATAACTCATCTTTCATGACTTCTCTTTTTTTCCAGCACCAGCCATCCGATATCATTGGCGCAGGTATGCAGGCTAATCGGGTCGAGACCATTGTAATATCCTCTGATAAAACGTTCTTTATCTAAGAGCACAATGGTGCCGTAAGGCGGATGTCCGGATACCTCCTCCAGCCCCAACTCATAACGCCACAGACTGTCAATTATATTTTTCTCACCGGTAAGGAACCACCAATGATCCTGGTTGATGGTAAAGCTTTCCGCATAAGTGCGCAGTACATGGGGGCTGTCGGACGCCGGTTGCGAGGTCACGGTAAGAAAATGCACCAGCGTATCATTCTGCTTCATGCCGGTTTTCCGGAATGCCCGCTGCAGCAGGGTCATATTCCGGGTCAGTTCGTTGGCGATAGCCGTATCGCCGGTACGGAAGAAGCTGATGGCCAAAAGTTTTCCGCCCAGGCTGCCGTTCAGGTAAACGGTTTCGCCGAACTGGTTTGTCAGCCGGGTCTCTTTTACCTGATGGTAAATAGTGTCATAATATACTGTACCGTTTTCCTGCCGTGCTTCAATACGGTCAGTCACGTAGTAGGGGGGCAGAATGATCTTGGCTTTTGACAGCACCCGGACAACCACGTAAAAAGATAGCGGCACCAACAAGGCCACCGCTATCCCGAATATATATTTCTTATTGTATTTGCCTCTGCTCATTATTTATTCCATAAAGGCCGTTATTTATTTCGTCGTTACTTCAGTTTGTACGCCGGCACGTTCGTTCGTATTCATATGCAGCCAGAAACTGCCGTCTGCGAGGAAAGCCAGGATAAACCAAATGAACAAGATCAGCGGCATCAGCACAGACCAGAAGAAGGTCTTTTTCTCATCGCCCAGGTGCATAAATACGGAAACAATATAGGCTGCCTTGGCAACGGTCATCAGCAGGAATGCGGTAGCCAGTATAGGTTTGGGGATAATGTGGTGGAAGTACATGCCCAATATTACTTCCACTACTGTTACGACCAGCAGGATCCAGAAAACCTTCCAGATACGCTTGACCTGTGTTTTACTTTCAGGGGAAGCCACGTCTGTATGGTGCTCCAGCATAATGCCTGAGTACAGTTTGGACTGGTCTCCTTCGTACAGGTGGGTATATTTAGTCTCGTCGTAATGGTGTTCGTGTGCCATGATATATTGAATGTTTTTTCTTTCCGGATGAATGATAATTGCTTTGATCAGAGCAGATAGAAACAGGTAAATACGAATACCCATACCAGATCCACAAAGTGCCAGTAGAGGCCGATCTTTTCAATCATTTCATAATGTCCCCGTCGTTGGTATGTCCCGTTTATCGTGTTAATCAATGCTATAATAAGCAAAATCACGCCAATGGTCACGTGAAATCCGTGAAACCCGGTGATGGTAAAGAAGAAATTGAAAAAGTTGTTGGTTGCTTCCAGTCCCGCTCCGCCGGCAAATGCCGCATGCTCGATTGCTTTTGGTCCAAAAAACTGCTTAATGCTTTCGATTGGAGTATTAGGGTCGTTAAAAGAGCCGAACCATGCATTCTGGTGGTGCAGGTGGGTCCATTCCCAGGCCTGGCAGCTAAGGAAGCAGATACCGCCGATGATCGTCCACAGCAGCCATTTGATAACGCCCTGCCTGTCGTTATAATGGCCGGCATGTACGGCCAGCACCATAGTAACCGAACTCATGATCAGGATAAAGGTCATCAGGCTCACAAACAACAGCGGATAATGCCCGTTCAGGAACGGAAAGGAATGGAATACCTCGTTCGGATCCGGCCACACATGACTGAAGAAGCGCTTGGTGCCATAGGAGATCAGGAAAGCGCCGAATGTAAAAGCATCCGATACGAGGAAGAACCACATCATGATCTTTCCGTAGCTCACTTTGAAAGGTGACCGCCCGCCTCCCCATACCTTGGGTTCCGGCGCCGTAGTTGCTGAAGCTTGTGTCATAGATGATTTAAGTTACAAATATTAATTGGGTTGCGAATAAACTTGCTGCAAATTTTTAAAAAAAATCACTGATTTACCAGAAAGAAGATAAATAAATATATCCACAATAT
Organism: Taibaiella soli; assembly: GCA_040392625.1. Classification (GTDB taxonomy): domain Bacteria; phylum Bacteroidota; class Bacteroidia; order Chitinophagales; family Chitinophagaceae; genus JBEBVQ01. Next base: position 7,279 of record JBEBVQ010000077.1, read on the forward strand.
ATCTACGAAATGCCAGTAGCTGGCTGCAATTTCCAGGCCGGTAGCATTATAAACCTTGACATTCCTCCGGTAGGCCCGGAAAAAAACAATGAGCAGCGCGATGATGCCGCCCAGGATATGGAGCAGGTGCAGACCTGCGATAATAAACAGGAACGACTCGCTGGGATTACCGGGAATAGTGACCGGCAGCAGGTTTTGGGTATCTATCTCCCCATTCATCACAACCGGCTGGGGCGTTGTGTACAGCTGGTAAAAGCCTACGCTCTGGAGTACGCCGAAGAGGATGCCTAAGACCAGGGTCAATGTGATCAGCATCCGGAAGCGGGGCATCATGCGTTGTTTAAATGCCCGTATGCCCAGTATAATTGTGATGCTGCTCAGGATGATAACAGCCGTTGATATCCAGAATGCAACCGGAAGCTCATAATAGCGCCAATTGCCCTGTGCCGATCGTACGATGTATGCGCTCGTCAATCCGGCAAACATCATTGTGATGCTTGCCATGGCCACCCATAAGGCGAATTTGTGCGGATGTATCCTGCGCCGCTCCAATGTTTCAGACATGGTTCCCTGCATTTTCTCCGGCTTTATAATATTGTTAGTTAATTAATAATGCCAGCAATACTACCGGCAGGTATATAAACGAAGCGAACATGACCCGTTTTGCGGATTTATGATCGTTCCGTATGTAAAATATTACCGAAGCTGCAAAATAAAGTATGCCCATAGCCATGCAGATAAACATGCCTGCATTGCCGGTCATCCCGAGCATTCTCGGGATAAGCGCCAGCGGTACCAGCACGAGGCTGTAGAACATGCACTGCAGTCCGGTGAAGCGGGTCCTGCCTTCACGCGAGGGCAGCATACGGATACCGGCACGCTCATAATCTTCAAAGCTCACCCAGGCGATGGCCCAGAAATGGGGAAACTGCCAGAAGAACTGTATCAGGAAGAGCGCCCAGCCTTCCACACCCACCTGGCCGGTAGCGGCCACCCAGCCGATCAGCGGCGGAAGGGCGCCGGGGATTGCCCCGACAAATACCGCGATGGAAGATATTTTCTTTAAAGGTGTATAAGCAAAAGCATATAATAAAAGAGAAATGAAACTAAGCAATCCTGCAAGCGGGTTGAAGAAAATGCTCAGGATGCTTGTGCCGAGTATAGCTAACAGGATGGCAACGATCCAGGCTTCGCCCGTCAGCATCCGGCTGTCCGGCAGCGGCCGCAGGCGGGTGCGCTTCATGAACTTGTCGCTGTTGCGCTCAATGATCTGGTTGATCGCGTTGGCCCCGCCGGTTACCAGCATGCCACCGGTAAACAGGATCAGCACATCTTTCCATATAAACTGGATACCCGGAGCGAGCAGGTAACCGATAACACTGGAGAAAACAACCAGGAAGCTAAGATTGGGTTTCATAAGCTGCCCATAGTCCCGGATACGTGTTTTGATCAGCATCGGGAGGGCGACTCTTATCTGTTCTTCATGCAACATGGAGCAAACGTAATTTTTGTAGATTAGCTGATTGGCTGATGTGTTGATTGGCTAATGATCCCTCGTGACAAACATTAGTCAACCAGCTAATTGGCACATCGGCTAATTAACTAAAAGCTGAAAACTGTGGGCAAAGGTAGGTATTTACCTGATTGGTTGGATGCCTC
>JBEBVQ010000078.1:0-8934 GCA_040392625.1 Taibaiella soli
TAGCTAATTGGCTCATCAAATACCTATCTTTGGCATTATTTTTAATCTGGCAATAACTACAAAATATACTCTCATGAAACACAACATGATCCTTCTGATACTGCTGATAGCCGGCGCCGCTTTGCTGCCATCCTGTGTCGCAAAGAAAAAATACCTGGCGGCACAAGACCGTATATCCGGCCTGCAGGCAGACAGCCTGAGACATCTGCAGCAGATCCAGGAACTGGACGGGCGTGTCAGCAAAATGCAGGAAGAAAACAGGTTTACGAGCAGTCAACTGGATAAAAGCCAGGAAGCACTGGCCACACAACGGGAGCGGCTGGAACAGCTTCAGCGCCTGATCGAGCAGCAGCAGCAAAACACGGAAGCATTACGTAAAAAAATCGCCGATGCACTCGTGAATTTCAGCGCCAGCCAGCTTACGGTCTCCATGAAAAACGGGAAAGTATATGTAAGTATGCAGGAAAGCCTGCTGTTCCCTTCCGGCAGCGCAGAAGTAAACAGCAAAGGGAAAGAGGCGCTGGCATCCCTGTCGGGCGTGCTCAACCAGAATCCGGACATTAATGTGGAAGTGGAAGGACATACCGATTCTGTTCCCATATCCATCAAATTCCAGGACAACTGGGCGCTGAGCGTGGCACGCTCCACAGCCATTGCGCGGATCATGATCAAAGAATATCACGTAAACCCGGCCCGGATCACAGCTACCGGCCGCGGAGAATTTGACCCGGTAGATACCAACGAAACGCCTGAAGGACGCCAGCGCAACCGCCGTACGGAAATCATTCTTGAACCGAAGCTGGATGAGTTGATGCAGCTCATCGGCGGATGAGTTGCCGTCTGTTGTAATACAAATACCCGACATGAAGATTGCATATATAGGCGCTGCGCACCCGCTGCGCGGCGGCCTGGCTACTTTTAACGAACGGCTTGCTTCCGTGCTCAAGAACCAGGGGCATGACGTAACGATCTATTCATTCTCACTTCAGTATCCTTCTTTCCTCTTCCCGGGGAAAACACAATACACTACCGAGCCTGCACCGGCGGGACTGAAGATCCGGAGTATCATTAATTCTGTGAATCCGCTTAACTGGCTGCGGGTGGGACACATGATCTGCAGGGAAAAGCCGGACCTGGTGATTATAAAATACTGGCTGCCTTTTATGGGGCCGTGCTTCGGTACGATCCTGCGCCGGATCAAACGGAATGGCCATACACGTGTGGTATGCATTCTGGATAATGTGATCCCGCATGAGCGTCGCCCGGGTGACGTGCCCTTCACCCGTTATTTTCTGAAGCCGGTAGATGCCTTTGTTGCCATGAGCCGTGAAGTGCTCCGCGAGCTGCAATCGTTCACCTCAAAACCGGCTGCCTATACGCCACATCCGGTATATGATAACTTCGGCGAGCCGGTTCCCAAAGAGGAGGCCCGGCGCTATTTAAAGCTGCCAGCAGATAAAAAATATATCCTGTTCTTCGGCTTTATCCGGAAATATAAAGGGCTGGACATACTCCTCGAAGCCATGCACGACCCGCGCATCCGGGCGGCGGGCATCCATCTCGTGGTGGCCGGCGAATACTACGGTGATCAGGCATACTACGAGGATATCATCAAACAGCACCAGCTACATGACCGGGTACACTTATTTACCGATTTCATACCCAATGATGCCGTGCGTTATTATTTCTCGGCTGCCGATCTGGTAGTATTACCGTATCGTACTGCCACGCAAAGCGGCATCACGCAGGTAGCCTATCATTTTGAAAAACCGATGGTCGTCAGTGATGTCGGCGGGCTTGCAGAAGGCGTACCCGACGGTAAGGTCGGATTCGTATGCCGCCCCGATGCCGGATCAGTCGCCGATACCATTCTTCGTTTTTACGAACCGGCATCCCTGCCGCAATTTCAGGAGCATATCAGGGAGGAAAAGAAAAAATATTCCTGGGAAACTTTCGTATCGGTAATGATGAAAACAATCTCATTACCGGAGTAATATCAGGAATGAGGGGTGAGGAGTGACCTGCACTACTCCTGCTCCCGGGGTTTCTTCATGATCGCATATACTTCTATTACAAACCCGATCATGATCAGTACCGGCGCCAGCGTAACGCGGCGGAAACTGTATATTTCGTCGTAGTTGAATTTTGTGGGATCGGGACTTTTACCGCCCGCCATCAGGAAGAAACCGATGATGATCAGTACAAACCCGGCGATCATCCAGGTATAGTTGCCCCGGTCAAAAAGGAAAACCTGATTCCCTTTATTCAGGGGTTGGTGTCTTGTGCTGCCGGTATTTCTTGTAGCTTGTTTTTTTCCTGACATAAGGGCAATATTACAAAGTATTTTTTTTAAAAAGACCTATTTATTTAATTAGCCAATTAGGATGATGTGCTGATCAGCCAATGCCAATCGCGAGGGATAATTAGCTAATTGGCATATCAGCTAATAGAAATGATCTACTTTAATTAGCTAATCAGCCAATGTGCTGATTAGCTAATATCTGTCGCGAGGGATCATTAGCACATCAGCTAATTATCACATTAGCTAATTAAATTGGATCAATAAAGATCTTCCACATGCATTTTAAGATATTTTATAACCGACCGGTGCGTACTGATCAATGAGATCAGGATGCCCACCAGGATCATACCCGCGATCAAAATAAACATTAGAAAAGGCTCCCGCAGCATAGCCAGTTCCGGCAGACGCGATTCGGCAAAGCTGATCACCAGCCACAACCCGCCAACCGCCAGCATACCGCTGATAAAGCCGTTCAGGATCGCGCGCCGGTCGAAAGGGCGCGCAATGAACTGGTGCGTAGCGCCCACCATCTGCATGGTCTTGATCAGGAACCGGTTGCTGAACATAGCCAGTCGTACCGTATTGTCTATCAGCACGATCACTACGGCAAAGAGCAGGAGGGATATCGCACCGATGATAATGCTGATACGGTTGAAATTTTTGTTCATCTGGTCCACAATCATCCGGGGATAGGTAACTTCCCGAACAACATTACTCTGGAGCACGAATTGCGAGATCTTATCCAGGCTGTCTTTATTGACATATTCCGAATGCAGCTTCATCACAACCGAAGGGAAAAGCGGGTTGACCCCGAGAAAGGCTTCAATATCTTCCCCTTCCAGTTCGCTTTGGAGCTTTATGGCGTCTTCGCGGGTGATGATCCGGGAGGATCGTACAAAAGGCTGTCTGTCGAGTATTTCTTTCATTTGCTCCACATGCTCATCGCGGGTCTTGTCATGAAAGTCCACGGTCAGTTCGATATCCTCCTTGAAGACCCGGCTCAGCCCGCGTCCGTTGATCACGATCCAGCCGAGCGTACCGAGCAGGAATAATACCAGTGATACACCGATGATGGAGTAAACGTATGACGTTTTCGATTTGCCGCCTGCCATGTATTGTACTTATCGGCCAAAAGTAATAAAGAAATTGAAAGTGGAAAATTGAAAATGATGGAAGATGCATGATATTGCACTTTCAATTTTCCATTTTCAATTTTCAACTTTTGTCTTACCTTTGCTGGCCGCGTTAAAGACGGAGGTAGTAGCTCAGCTGGTTAGAGCGTCGGATTGTGGTTCCGAAGGTCGTGGGTTCGAGCCCCATTTACCTCCCGGTTAAAATCAGTAAAAAGTAGTAAGTAAAAAGTAGCAGGCTGTTCTAAATTATTTATGTTAGAACAGCCTGCTGCTTTTTTACTTACTACGACCTCCCGGGCAATTCTATCCCGGTCTCCGGAGCAAATCCGTAGCTCCGCTGCTTGATCGCCTCGCAGCTATCAATAGAAATGGAGTCGACGGGAAAGCTATACCAGTTGGCAGTGCCCGAAGGCAATACGCCAATCCCATCGCTCCCGCCTTTAAACAGGCATTTCGTGAACGACACCTTGTGAGCCAATGTTGTACGGCCGGAGTAGCCTGCCCAGGAACTGTTATTGGAAATAAATACCCCAAACCTGTTGGCTGCGGTGTTTGTTGTATCCACAACAAACCGGCAGTTGTCAAAATTCAGGTATGCTGCACGTACATCGTACGTCCCCGGGTTGCTGTCGCCTGCAAAAATATGCAGTGCAGCGCTGTTGGCCGACTGGATATTCCGCATGGTAATGCCCTTGAATGAGATATGACTCGCTCCCCGCAGATTCACCGTGCCGATCGCGATACCACCGGCAGTAGTGTTAAACGTAATAATGCAGTTCTCCGGGCCACTATTGCTCTGGAAGGTGATCGTGGCATTAGGCCCGGCTCCGGGGATACCGGTAATCACGACCGTCTCAGTATAAGTATCGGGCGACACGGTAAATACTACCGGGCCGGATACGCCCTGTGTAGTTAGCGCCGAAACCGCTGCATTAAAAGAAGTGAAGTTGGGTGGCGCGGGAAGTCCACCGGGGTTAATAGTATAGTTTCCGGATAACTGTGCCCAGCTCATTATTGGAGCAAGAAGACCCAGGAGAAAGAATAATAATTTTTTGTTCTTCATAATTTATTTTTTTGCTTTTTAGAATGGGGACCCGGCGATCAGAAATAAAGTCAACCGTAAGAAACATCTGAAACGAAGCGTTCAATTTTCATTTATAAGCCGTTAATTCTAATCACACCATCCAAAAGTAATTGCTACCATATAACAGAAAATGATTTAGTTAGAATCCGCGGCAATGACTTAGATTTCGCCGGATTTTATCCGGCTTTCGTACTACTCCGCCGGCAGGAAATGATTCGGAGCGGCTGGTATTTATGATGGCTGGTCATTCCGGCATCATAAACAAGTGATATAAACAGACCCAAAATTCAAACAGGCTCAAAACAGCGTTTTATTTTCCCGGATGTTTCCATTTTTATTATTTTTTTATTACCTTTCTGCTTTTCTGTATCATAATTTTGCAGATCAGTTTTTATTGTTTTAATTAATTAAATTGTTTTAAAATGAGTTTTGAAGTAACAGGTAAACTGCATACCAAGTACGACACACAACAGGTAAACGAACGCTTCCGCAAGCGTGAATTTGTATTGGAGCTTTCTGAAGAGATCAACGGAAATGTATATACCAATTACGCCAAAATGCAACTGGTACAGAATAAGTGCGATATACTTGATCGGTTCAACGAAGGAGACCAGGTAAAAGTAAGTTTCAACATCAAAGGCAACCGCTGGGAAAAAGACGGCAAAGTCAATTTTATCACAAACCTGGATGCATGGCGTATAGAAAATACTGCTCCCGGGACGACACAGGAAAACCTCGGCTATTCCGGAGCCGCAGCGCCTGCCTCCAACACGGGTACTGCCCCGCAGCAACCCGGCAACAGCTTCAACCCCGGCCCTGAAGCTACAGACGACCTGCCTTTTTAATATCCCTCCTGATAGCGGGATACTTTAACATTCTATGCAACGCAGGTCTTACACACCCGTACTTTTATTATTGATGCTCATGATCGGTAGCGCCTGTTCCAGGACGCCCGATCATGCGCGTCATATCCCCCCGGATGCACTATGCATTGTGGGCGTGAATACCCGTGAGATCAGCCGTGAAATAGCCTGGAATGCATTGTCCGGCAGCGATTTATTCCATAAGCTCAAAGAACACACCGGGCGCACACCTCTGGCAGAGGCGCTGGGTCAGTTGGAGCATGCGGGTATCCGTTTTTCCAGCACCATCTATATGTATCTCCGCACCAACCAACGCTATGACGAAAACCTCCAGACAACCCTGCTCGTGCCGCTCAGCGACGTATCGCAATGGGAGGCGTATGTGCAACGTGTATTTCCCGGAGCGCCTGTCCGCCAACGGGAAGGATACAGGGAAATACTGGTGGAAGGGGAAGCAATAGCCGGCTGGAACAAGAAACTCCTCGTTGTCATGAATGTAGTACAGCGCCAAGCACCGGGTCATACCAATGAAGTCGATACCCAGCAGACAAGCGCCGGAATTGCAGATCTTTTCCTCACCACCCGGAAAAAAGGAATAACCGCCGACAAGCGTTTCCGGAAAATGGAAAAGGAACGGCATGACGTAACGCTCTGGCTAAACTATGACGCAGCTATGTCCCATACATTGGGTACCGGACTGGGCGGCCTGACCACTATGGGTGTTGCCGGCGCCTTGTGGAGAGGCGCCGTCCTGACCACAGGCATTGATTTTAAACCGGGGCGGATCAGCGGCACATTAAAATACTATGTGCCGGAAGACCTGCGGGAAATATACCGCAGCTTCGGAGACGCAGGCCCCGATAAAGACATGCTGGAACGTATCTCCCCAAAAAACCTCTATTTGCTGGCAGGCGGAAAAGCACCCGTTGACGGCTTACGCCAAATCCTTGACCAAACGGGATTGAACAGCATTGCCGCTCTGTTCCTGATGGGATCCGGGCTTACTCCGGACCAGGTATTGGATGCATTTGCAGGTGATATTGTAGTAGCCATAAACGATTTCAAACAAGTAGCTGCCGGTACCGGCAGCCAAACCGAAATGAACTTCCTTTGTGCGTTCAGAATCGGCAGAAGAGATGCATTCAATAAACTGATGGCATTTGCAGTTGCCGAAAAGATACTGATACCCGCAGGAGAAAATATTTATACCATCAGCCGTAAAGACATACCGGAAACCCTTATCCTCGTGGATGAAAAATATGCGGTCATCTCCAATACGCCCGCATCTGCATACGACTGGCTGCAGGCCGGGGGAAGGAAAGGACAATTGCCGCCGCCTGCAGTAAACGTATTGTCAAAACATGCCGCAGGCCTGTTTATCAATACAGCAGCAGGAGATGTAGATGGCGGTAACGCACACGCAGCAGCCCATGAATTGCTGCGTTCTGTAAGCGCCAACAGCACCGCTTTCAGGGATGGAGCGTACACCGCACGCGTAGAAATGACATTCCGCAACGAAAAAGAAAACAGCCTGCTTCAATTGCTGGACTTTTTTTCAGTAAAAACAAAAGGGGGCGAATTGCGTATTCCTGATTAATTTTGTAAACTTGACAAAAATAAATGCATGAAAAACGTTCATTTTATATATAAACTGGCTTTCGTCCTGCTCTTTGCCGCAGCATTACCAGGGTGCCGGAAAGAAAATGGCATAGACAACAATAATGTCGTAAAGCGCCCTTACAGCCTTTATTTTGCAGACATGCACGGCTCACTGTACAATACAAGTACGGGAGAAGGAGAAAGCTTCGACCTGGTATTTCCACCGGACGGCTATAATCCGCGCGCCATCCTGGTTTCCGGCCCCAACCTCCTCTGGGTGAAACGCAATGTCCATCTCAGCGAAAACAATGGCGTCAATTTTAACCCCGTGGACAGTTCGGTCACCCAGCTTGCCCCCTGGCAATCGCTCATATTGCGGGTCCCCGGCCATAACCGGATATACCTGTGCGCCGGCCTTGTTTTCGGGCTGAAGATGAGTGAAGATAACGGCAAGACCTGGCATGTTGATACCTTATGGAATATATCAGGCGACCCGGCGTTAACACATATCACTTCGCTGGCAGTCCTGACTAACGGTATGCTTTTCGGCTACGACCACGTTGGCAGAAAATTGTATAAAAAGGGAGGAAGGGACGAGCGATGGATAGATGTGGCGGGCAATAATCTGCCGACGACCGGCGAGTTCTACCTTTCCCGCTTCAACAATATCCTGCTGCTGACCGACTATACCGGCGCCGAAGGTGTATGGCATAGCGAAGACGAGGGTGCAAACTGGGCACAGTACACCGGTCTCCCCGCCACAAAACTGCTGACCACCGTGGCGCCTTTCGACAAAATGCTGTTTGTAGGCACAGATTCGATGGGGCTGTACCAGCTTTCCGGCAATACGTTTACACAAACAAACAGCGGTATGGAGCCCAATCCCTCCGTGCGGGGCATCGTAGCCAAAGACAATATTTATAAAAATGACCTGGCCAGGGATTATATATACCTATCGACTAATTACGGTATTTACCGGAGTGAAGACGGAGGAGAAACCTGGGCACATGTGTTCCCCGGTAATTTCACCGCCATATATTAAGCGCTTAAGCGCCGGAATCAGTTTCCTCCATAAAATCATTCAGGTCGCGCCGTTGCTTCTTGCTCGGGCGGCCTGTTTTGCTTAGCCGCTTGCCGGTATAGAAGCTGGCGCCGAGCTGTCGGTTCATATTACGATCCTCTTCCGAAGTAAGGTCTGCATAATGCTTTACTGCTTCCTCATAACCCACGCGGTTGTACAGCAACCCGGTCACTTCGATCGTCCATTTCCTGGCAGGCGTCCGGATGTCATACCGGTCCCCCAGGCCCACCGTGCGGGAAGGCTTGACAGACTGTCCGTTCAGCTTCACCTTCCCATCATCGCAGGCTGCCGTTGCCTGTGTACGGGTCTTGAAAATACGGATCGCCCAGAGATATTTATCCAACCTCAGCTTGGTGGTGTTCACGGAATTAATGTTTTGAATGAGCCGGTATAAAATTAGGAAAAAGCCGCGGCGTTAAACGCAAATCACATATCCGCAAAAAACTATCTTTGCATCCGGCAGATGCAGCAACAGACAAATACACTGATCAAAAATACCCTGATCTACTCGATAGGTAATTTCGGATCGAGATTCCTGACCTTTCTGCTGATCCCCATTTACAGTTATTTTCTCACGAAATCGGAGCTTGGATATTTCGATCTGATCGTTGTAACGACCGGGCTTATTTCGCCTTTCATAAGTCTCCACCTTTCGGAAAGTGCCTACCGGTGGCTATTGGAACTGCAAACGCCGGACAAACGGATGGCCTCCCGGATCATGACCAGTTCGCTGTTTGTGATCATTTTAAATACCGTGATCTGTATCGCCGGGTTCTTTATTTATTATTGGTACCGTCCGTTTCAGCATCCATTTCCCTTACTTCTTTTCTGGGTGTCGCACTGTCTGTTACCTTTTTTTTTGCAGTTCGTCC
>JBEBVQ010000079.1:0-8899 GCA_040392625.1 Taibaiella soli
CGCTGGGTTTCAACGCCTATTGTATCAATCTTGGCATGAAACATCCGTTCGGACTCCATCCACAGCCCCAGTTCGAGCTGGTTGGAGTGTAATATCTGGTAATAGAATGTCCGGTCCTGCGAAGTGTTGGCATTAAGCTGTCCGCCGTTCGCCTGGACGAGTTTCATATATTCACCGCGGCCGATGTTTTCACTCCCTTCAAAGAGGAGATGCTCAAAGAAGTGGGCAAAACCGGTGCGTTCGGGATGCTCATCTTTTGACCCTACATGATACATGACCGATACGGTCACCGTAGGTGTGGAGCGATCTTCATGGAGGATTACGTGCAATCCGTTGGGCAGGGTGTATTCCGTAAATTTAATCTTACCCGTTACGGTGCCGCTTATCAAAAAAAGTCCCGGCAACAGGGCACAAAAAGCGCGTCGCATCATGATGTTGAATTCTATTTGCTACAAAAATAACCTTTGCGTTGGGATATACAGGCTTATGGGGTGATTTCACCCGAAAATTCCCCTTTGTGCTTAATTATCTAATCAGTAACAAGTATCAAGTCATTAGTATCAAGCTGTTTTAACTTGTTGTTCTTGATACCCCATTAAAACCCATCATTTTTCTCCGGCCGCATTTGCGGAAAAAGCAGTACATCCTGTATGGAATGCTGGCCGGTCAGCAGCATCGCCAGGCGCTCGATCCCGATCCCGATGCCCGCAGTGGGCGGCATGCCGTATTCCAGCGCGCGTAGGAAGTCATGATCAATGAACATAGCTTCGTCGTCGCCGCGCTCCAGCAGCGCAGCCTGGGCCTCAAACCGTTCCCGCTGGTCTATGGGGTCGTTCAGCTCACTATAAGCGTTGGCAATCTCCTTGCCGTTGATCATCAGCTCGAAGCGCTCTACCAGCCCGGACTTGCTCCGGTGCTTCTTGGTGAGCGGGCTCATTTCGATGGGGTAATCGATAATAAACGTAGGCTGGATGTAATGGGACTCACATTTTTCTCCGAAAATGGTATCGATCAGCTTACCCTTGCCCATGCTGTTGTCGGTCTCCAGGTGCAGCCGGCGGCATACTGCGCGCAACTCCTCTTCTTCCATACCGCTGATGTCAATACCGGTATGCTGTTTGATAGCATCATAAATAGAGACGCGGGCGAAGGGCGCCTGGAAGCTGATGGTATTACCGTCCATAGTTGTTTCGGTAGTGCCGTTGGTAGCGATGGCCGTCTGCTCCAGCATCTGCTCGGTGATCTCCATCATCCAGAGATAGTCTTTGTAGGCGGTATAAAATTCCAGGATGGTAAACTCCGGGTTGTGGGTGCGATCCATACCCTCGTTACGGAAGTTGCGGCTGAATTCATACACCCAGTCGAAGCCGCCGACGATCAGGCGTTTCAGGTATAGCTCATTGGCAATGCGCATATACAGGGGAATGTCCAGCGCGTTGTGGTGCGTGATAAAAGGGCGTGCGATGGCCCCGCCCGGAATGCTTTGCAGCACAGGCGTATCCACCTCCAGCGCTCCGCGTTCGTTGAGGAAGGCGCGGATGGCATTTTTCATTTTGGTGATCTTCACGAATACATCGCGAACCCCGGGGTTCACGATCAGGTCGGCATAGCGCTGGCGGTAACGAAACTCCGGATCGGCAACGGCGTCAAACACTTCTCCGTCTTTTTCTTTCACAACAGGCAGTGGCCGCAGGGCTTTTCCCAGGAGTGTGAAAGAGGTAACATGCACGGACGTTTCTCCTGTTTTTGTGGTAAAGACAAATCCCTTCACACCGATAAAATCACCCAGATCGATCAGCTTTTTCCATACGGTATTGAACAGAGTTTTGTCCTCGCCGGGGCAGAGGTCATCACGTTTGAGATAAAGCTGTATCCGTCCGCTGCTGTCTTGTAGTACGGCAAAGTTGGCCTTGCCCATGTCGCGCACCATCATAATGCGCCCGGCAAGGGAAACAGACTGGTAGTCGCCCGCCGTATCTTCACTGAAACCGGCTTTGATGCCGGCAGCGGTATGCGTTACTTCATATAGCGGTGCGGGGTAGGGATCAATACCCAGAGCCTGCAGCTCGTTCAGTTTTTCTCTTCGTATTACTTCCTGTTCGCTGAGTGTTGTTTGCATAATCCTGTGCCGGGTAAAACCGGCTTATACGTTGTTATATAATATAAAATAAGCTGCAAAAATAAGCAGAGAAATGTAATCGGGAAGATTGTTTGCGAAATCGGGTTGTTACATGGCTGCCTGCAATGTGCCGGAGGAGGGGATCCGCTCTACCCGGCTTTTCAGGAAGGCGATCACTTCCTCGTCGGAGCTGAACCGGTCGCCGATATTCACAAAATGACGGGCCAGCAGGTCGTAGCGTTTGCCCATCAGCCAGATGAAGACGTGCAGGAAATGGATGCCGTCAAATACGATTGCATTGTTTTGGATATACTGGTCGAGTGTCTTCCGGAAATATACCGGGTGTTCCGTCCAGTGCATGGTTTGCTTCTGGTGGTGGGAAATGTGGTAGCCGTCGTTCCAGCATTTGTGATTGTACTTGGTGTTGATGCAGGTAATGCTGTTTTTGTACGGGTTGCCCGGATCTTCGGCGCATACGAAAGCGTGCTGTGCCCAGTTGCCCATCATGGCGATCAGCCGGTACAGGAAGAACGGAATAATAAACACCACCAGCGTAGCCGGCCAGTTGATAAAGCACATGCCCACACAAAACAGGATAAAGAGCAATTCGCCGCGTACAGAACGGTAAAGGAGGCTTTTTCTTTTTTTTCGGAAAAAATAGGCGCATAAATGATAGATACCTGCGAACAGGAAGACCCCGAAATAATGACTGAATCCCTTGATTGAATCGCGACGGTAGGGCATAGTGGAGCTTTCGTCATCCTCGAGGTTATTCTCTGCATGGTGCATCCCGATATGGTGGGTATAGTAGGTTTCGGGAGAATGCCCGAACAGCGGTGCGATCACCCAGGGCAGGTAATGGTTCATAAAGTTGTATTCCTTCCTGAATAAGGTGCGGTGACTGGTGCAGTGCAGCATTAGCCCGAAAGGTCCTTTAAAGGTAAAGTTGTTGAGGTATTGATAAGCTATGGCGGCAACCCACCAGGCCCAGCCGGTAACAAACGGCAGGTAGAGCATGATGGCAAGTGGTATCAGCGTCAGGCTGATCTGCAGGGTCAGGTAGGCAAACGGCAAATCCCGTTCATCCCGGATGAACTTTAAGAAAAAGCGGTCGGTAGCGTTTAAGGGGGATGGCTGAAAAACCGGATCTGTGATCGGGCCTAATGATTTCATGGAGTTATAGATCGTTGTACCCGGTGAAAATTACGATAATAATTCCGATTGAAAAATAAAAGCGTTTAATCGTTCAATCGTTTAATTGTTGCATCGTTTATTCGTTGAATTTATAACGAATAAACAATTAGACGAATAAACAATGCCGCGATTCAACAATGTAACCAGCTAAAAAAAATAAAACCGGCGTTTTACGGCCGGTCTTAAATTGAACATAAGTATGGATTTACGCCCCCCTTTGCTATAATCCAAAACTTATGGTCGGGGACAGCAACACAGGTTTAGATATGCTGCTGTATTTTCTTTTCGAAAGCAGACTTCGGGGCAAGCCCTACCTGCTTGTCTACTACCTGGCCGTTCTTGATGAACAGAACACAGGGAATATTGGTAATACCATAATTCACACTCACATTCGGATTTTCATCCACATTGATCTTTCCTACGTTTACTTTTCCTTCGTACTCTTTTGAAAGAGCATCGATCGTCGGACCCAGTGCCAGACAGGGGCCGCACCAGGGCGCCCAGAAATCAACTATGGTAAGTTTATCGGAATTGATCACTTCTGTGTCGAAATTTGCATCAGTGAATACGGCTGCCATTTTTATACGGGTTTGTTTAAAGAGTTATTATGAAGGTCAAAGGTAACATGATTTATTTGTTTGCAACAATAAAGGATGCTTATGACAGCATAAAAATTTAGCCCGGATTCTAAAATTTAAGTTTTTGTTGTGCTTTGGTAACTCCCTTTGATTAGCCAATCAGCTGATGTGCTGATTAGCTAATGTCAATTGCGAGGGATAATTAGCTAATCGGCTAATTATCACATTGGCTCATTAAATGGAGCCATAATTATGTACCTTTGTTTGTTTAGATTTACCTGTAATTATGGCAGAAGTGCTGGAAAAAGTAATAGAGGAACACCGCCAGGGGGAAGCATTCGCGCCCTTTGCGCAGGATCCCAATAAGTATGAGAAAACTTTCTACATAGAAAGTTATGGCTGTCAGATGAATTTCAGCGACAGCGAGATTGTGGCCGCTATTCTCCAGGAAGAAGGCTACGGTGCTACCCGGAATTTTGAAGAAGCCAATCTTGTACTGCTCAACACCTGCTCCATCCGTGAAAAAGCGGAGCAGACAGTACGGAACCGGCTCCAGGCTTTCCGCAAGGTTAAGAAGCAGAATCCGGGCATGCTGGTTGGTGTGCTGGGCTGCATGGCCGAGCGGCTGAAAGCGAAATTCCTGGAAGAAGAAAAGCTGGTGGATATTGTTGTGGGGCCGGATGCCTACCGCAGCCTGCCGGGCCTGATCGAAGAAGCGGAAGGCGGTCAGAAAAGTGTGAACGTGCTGCTGAGCCGCGAAGAAACCTATGCGGATATTGCACCCGTAAGGCTCGATAGTAATGGTGTTACCGCTTTTGTCAGCATCATGCGCGGCTGCAATAATATGTGCACCTTTTGCGTGGTCCCCTTTACACGCGGTCGTGAAAGAAGCCGCGATGCCGCCAGCATTGTGGCAGAATGCCGGCACCTGTTCGAAAACGGATTCCGTGAAGTGACGCTGCTGGGGCAAAATGTGGATAGTTATTATTATACGCCCACTGAGGCCGGCGGCGCCGGCACGCCGGTGACGTTTGCCGGTCTGCTGGAAATGGTGGCGCAGATATCGCCGCTGCTGCGGATACGTTTCAGCACCTCCCATCCCAAAGATATTACGGATGATGTGCTGCACACAATGGCGGCTCATGAGAATATATGTAAATACATTCACCTGCCGGTACAGAGCGGAAATACCCGCATCCTGCAACTGATGAACCGTACTTACACCCGCGAATGGTACCTGGCGCGTGTAAAGCGCATCCGCGAGATCATGCCTGACTGCGGGCTGAGCGCCGACATTATTACCGGTTTTTGTACCGAGACGGAGGAGGAACACCGGGAAACGCTGGATGTAATGGAACAGTCGCGGTTTGATATGGCTTATATGTTTGCCTATAGTGAACGGCCCGGTACGCTGGCAGCCCGCCGCTACCAGGATGATGTGCCCGAAGAGGTAAAGAAAAGAAGGCTCGAAGAGGTGATCGCCCTTCAGGGCCGTCATTCAAAGGAAAGCTACCGGAATGATATCGGTAAAGTATTCCGTGTGCTGATCGAAGGCGAAAGCAAGCGCAGCGACCAGCACTGGAGCGGCCGGAACAGCCAGAATAAAATGGTGGTGTTCCCTAAAGGCGATCATGGGGTTGGGAAGGGCGACTATGTGGATGTGCGGATCGAGGAGGCAACACAGGCGACGCTGCTGGGGACGATTGTCGTTAATGAGCCGATTAGCTGATGTGCTGATCAGCTAATATCTGTCGCGAGGAGCATTAACATATCGGCTAATCTGCTCATTGGCTAATAATCTGAAAATGGAGATACAAAGCATAAAAAACAGGTTTGGCATTATCGGTAATGCACCGGCGCTGAACCATGCGCTTAGCACCGCTGTGCAGGTAGCTAATACAGACCTTACGGTGCTGATCGTCGGGGAGAGCGGCGTGGGAAAGGAGGTGTTCTCCCAGATCATCCATGCCCTTTCTGCGCGGAAGCACAATCCTTTTATTGCCGTCAACTGCGGCGCCATTCCCGAGGGCACGATCGACAGTGAGTTGTTCGGACATGAAAAAGGAGCATTTACAGGGGCTGTGGACAGTCGCAAGGGTTATTTTGAAACTGTTAACGGAGGGACGATCTTCCTTGATGAGATCGGTGAAATGCCGCTCGGCACACAGGCGCGCCTGCTCCGCGTGCTTGAGACGGGCGAGTTTATACGGGTAGGCTCTTCCAAAGTGCAGAAAACGGATGTGCGGGTAATCGGCGCTACCAACCGCGACCTGCTCGATTATACCCGGCAGGGGAAATTCCGCGAAGACCTGTATTACCGCCTGAGCACCGTGCCGATCCGTGTGCCGGCCCTGCGCGACCGCCCGGAAGATATACCGCTGCTCTTCCGCAAGTTTGCTTCCGATTTTGCGGAGCGCTACCGTACCCAGTCTGTGCAGTTGGATCCCGGCGCGCTGCAGTTGCTGGTCAGCTATGGCTGGCGCGGCAATGTGCGGGAGCTGAAGAATATTGCAGAGCAGGTATCCGTTCTGTCTGAAGATAAAAATATTACAGCCGATGCGCTCACCCGCTTCCTGCCCGTGCATGACAGCTCCCGCAGCCTGGCCCTGCGCCCGGCGGGTCAGATGATTCCAGGACAGCATACCGAAGAGTTCTCTACTACCGAACGCGATATATTATACAAGCTGTTTTTTGACCTGAAGAAAGATATCAACGAGCTCAAGCAGATAATATTTGAGATGGCGCATGGCAGAGGATTTTCCCTGCCACCGGTTAACGACAACCTGTTGCCTGTATATAATAATGCGGCAGAGCCGGCTCCGGGCTATGGAGGGAGTACTACGCCGTTTGTGATACAGCCGCAGGATGCGGCAGATCATAATGATGAAGTGGAAGAATCGCTGATGCTTGCTGACCGCGAAAAAGAATTTATTATCAAAGCGCTGAAAAAACATAAAAGTCGCCGCCGCGATGCAGCGAATGAACTGGGCATCTCCGAGCGTACCTTGTACCGGAAGATTAAGGAATATGGGATTGATGAGTGAAATTGGCTAATGTGCTAATTAGCCGATAAGCTAATGCCTGTCGCGCGAAATCATTAGCTTACCAGCACATCAGCTAATTGGCTAATAATAGTTTAAGGCTATATTATTGTTATGAAATCTTTTTTTTCATTCGCACTGCTTTGTTGCTGCCTGCTGCTGTCGGGCTGCGGCGTATATAGCTTTACGGGAGCATCGATAGAGGGCAAGACAATCAATATACGTGTGCTGGAAAACCGTGCCCGGAATGTCGTACCTGCGCTCAGCGCTTCGCTGACGGATAAGGTGCGCAGCCGCATTCTCTCGCAGACCGGATTGGCACCGGTTACTTCCGAAGACGCAGATTACGAAATATCCGGTATGATCACGGGATATGATGTCACGGTCACAGGGGTGCAGAATACCCAGCAGGCAACCCAAAACCGGCTTACCATCACCTTGAGTATTACCTTTGAAAACCGGCTGGATGAAAAAGCGGGATTTAAGCAGTCTTTTTCGAGATTTGCAGATTTCCCGGCTTCGCAGACGGTGCAAAGTGTGGAGACCGCTCTGATCAATACGATCGGAGAACAACTGGCAGATGATATTTTTAATAAGGCATTTGTGAATTGGTGAGTTTTTTAATTATGAATTATGAGTTATGAATGATGAATATGTTTGATGTGGGAAATGTGACGAATGTGTTTTTGATCGCATTTATCACATATGCTATGTCAAGCACATTGAGCACATTTGTCACATTCAACACATTTACAAATTAATTGAATAATGGTTCATGCAGATAAGATACATAAATGGCTTTCCGCGCCGGATACGTATGCAGCAGCAGACACGGCGGCTGTAGATACCCTGGTGGAAAAATATCCCTACTTCATTCCCGGTCGCTACCTGCAGGTGATACGGACAGGAAAGAGTACAGCGTTTTCCTCTGAGGTTTTAAACCGGATGCACTTGTTCCTTGGTAACTGGCTGTTGTATTACCGGATGATGCAGGAGGAAGCGGTAAGCATTCCGCATTCCGAAGGTCAGGATGCACCGGCGCCGGCTGACCAGGTAGTAGCGGAGCATGTTATTACAGATGATGTGGCGCCCGTTGCGGAGGATAATCTGTCTCAGACAGAGCCGTTGATAACGCCGGTTTTTGCAGAAGATTATTTTCTCCACCAGGGCATCCGGGTTCCGGATGAAATGCCCAACGAGCCTCCGGCTGCCGGTACGCAAACCGGGGAAGATAAAGATAAATCGCTGATGGTGGTGATGAGCTTTAGTGAATGGCTGTCGTATTTTAAGGATAAATCGGAAAAAGAACGACAGGAAGCAGATGGGCGGAAAGCACTCAAAACCATGTGGCAAAAAGAAAAACTGGCTGCGGCTTTGGAGGATGAAACAGATGAGATCCCGGATGAAGTATTCAACATGGCAGTGAATTCTATCAGCCGTGAGGAAGATCTTGCCAGTGAATCACTTGCGGAAATCCTGGTGCGCCAGGGGAAGTTCGACAAGGCGATTGACATGTATCATAAATTAAGTTTGCGTAATCCTCAAAAAAATGCTTACTTTGCCGCCCGGATCGAGAAGATTCAAAAAGAAAAGAAATTATGATTATCCTGATAACAGTACTGATTATATTGGCGTGTTTTGTTTTAGGCTTCTTTATCCTGATACAGAATCCTAAAGGTGGCGGTCTTTCCGGCGCATTCGGCAGCCTGGGTACCCAGGTTATGGGTGCAAAGCAATCTACCGATGCTATGGAGAAAGGAACATGGACAGCTATGGGGGTCATTGCCGGGCTGTGTATCATTGCCGTTATGTTTTACGAAAGGCCGCAGCGTCCGGCTTCGAATAATCAGCCTGCCCAGCAGAGCGCTCCTGCCCAGCAACAGGCGCCTCAGGGAGCTCCGGTTCAGTAATTGAATTGAAAATGGAAAGTTGAAAATGGAAAATTAATGCGCCATTTTCCATTTTCA
>JBEBVQ010000080.1:0-8890 GCA_040392625.1 Taibaiella soli
AATCATTTTTTAGCCGATTGGATCCCAGCCGGTGACTTTTTTGCTTCTTTTTTTGGACAAAAAAAGAAGGTGAAGCATAAGAACACTTAACTTAGCAGAACAATAAAATTGAAAGATATCATGAAAAAATTGACGATCGTGCTGGCGTCGCTGTTGCTGGGAAGCACTGCCATGTATGCCCAGAAAGACGGCAAACAGCCAGCGAAACAAAGTATTGCGATCGGCACGACGCTGCCTGCTGCGGATGCGAGCCTGCCCGCTACGGACGGCAACAGTTATAAACTGGCAGATCAGATCACGGACAAAGGGCTGATCGTGATGTTCTCCTGCAATACCTGTCCTTATGTGGTCAAGGCGCAGGAGCGTACCCGGGAGGTCATTGAACTGGCCAAAGCGCAGGGGCTGGGTATCGTGATCGTGAATTCCAACGTAGCGCAGCGTGATGATGCGGATTCGCGCGATGCCATGACAACGTATGGCGCAGCACAGCATCCTGATGCTCCTTATCTGATCGATGACGGTTCGCTGGTATCTGCTTTTGGCGCTACGCGCACACCTGAAGTGTTTTTATTTGAGGGTAAGTCCAAAAAGCTGGTGTACAAAGGAGCAATGGAGGATAACCCGGCCAACCCCGCAGCATCTGAAGAAATGTACCTGCATGATGCCGTGGACAATATGCTGGCCGGCAAAACAATCGATCCCAATACCACCAAGTCGGTGGGTTGTACTATTAAACTTTAATTATTTATGAATGATGAATTATGAATTCATGTAAAACGATTTCAATTCATAATTCATCATTTATAATTCATCATTCACATCATGAGCAAAGAGATTGTTGTAAGTGGTATCCGCTCCACCGGCTTCCTCCACCTGGGAAATTACTTCGGCGCCATCCACAATTATATACGGATGCAGGAAGACTATAACTGCTATTTCTTTGTAGCGGATTATCATTCCCTCACCACGCACCCCGATCCGAAAGACCTGAAGGCAAATGTATTCCGGGTGGTGGCCGAAAATATAGCCAGCGGGCTGGATCCGGAAAAAGTGGCGTTGTACGCACAAAGCGATATACCGGAGATCCCCGAGCTGTACCTGATGCTTGCCATGCTCGCTTACAAAGGCGAATTGGAGAAAGTACCCACCTTCAAGGATAAAGTGCGGCTGCAGCCGGAGAATGTAAATGCCGGCCTGCTTACCTATCCGGTACTGATGGCTGCCGATATCCTGATACATCGCGCGGTGAAAGTGCCGGTGGGTAAAGACCAGGAGCAGCACCTGGAGATGGCGCGGAATTTCGCACAGCGGTACAATAACCGTTATGGGGAATTGTTCCCCGAGCCGGAGGTGTTCCGCTTTGATTCTAATACGGTGAAGATCCTCAGCCTGGACGGCAACGGGAAGATGAGCAAGAGCGAGAATGTCAATGCCACCATTTACCTGAGTGATGATGATGAAACCATCCGCAAGAAAGTGAAGAAAGCGAAGACAGATGCCGGGCCGGCGGAAGAGAATAGCGTCAAGCCTGATTTTATCGAAAACCTGTTTACGCTGATGCGGCTGACCGGGAAGCCGGAGACGACCGCCCAGTTTGAGCATGACTATAATAAATCGTCGGATGGCAACGTAGTGATCCGGTACGGCGATTTCAAAAAGCAGCTTGCGGAAGACCTCGTGGCGTTTATCCGCCCGATACGGGAGCGCACGACGGAATTACAACAGGATGAAGCCGGCTTGCGGAAGATATTGAAAGAAGGCGCCGAAAAGGCACGGGAGAGCGCCGCACGCACAATTGCGGAGGCACGGCGGTTGATTGGCATTCATTATTATTGATCCCGTAGAGACGCAATTCATTGCGTCTCTACGATAATATTATTTATATTTACACGCATGCCTCCTAAACCTACCACCAAACATATTGCCGTTGCGGGGACTATCGGCGCCGGCAAAACCACACTCACCAGCATGCTGGCCCGCCATTATAAATGGACGCCGCATTTCGAAGACGTGGACCGCAACCCTTACCTGGTAGATTTTTACGAAGAAATGCACCGGTGGTCGTTCAACCTCCAGATCTATTTTCTTAATACCCGGCTGCAGCACCTGATAAACATCCGGAACGGTAAGGATACGGTAATCCAGGATCGTACGATCTATGAAGATGCTTACATCTTCGCCCCCAACTTGTATGAAATGGGGTTAATGACCCGGCGCGATTTTGAAAATTATGCCGCTTTGTTCCAGACGCTGAAATCGCTGGTAAGCCCGCCTGACCTGCTGATCTATCTGAAAGCTTCGGTACCCAAGCTGGTGGATCAGATACAGAAACGTGGCCGTGATTATGAAGAGAATATCCGGCTGGATTATCTGAAGCGCCTGAACGGCTTCTACGACAAATGGATCGATCAATATAACGATGGCCCGTTACTCGTCATTGATATTGATAACCTCGACTTCACGGAAAACGAAACAGATTTCGCAGAAGTGATAAGACGCATTGATGCGCAACTACATGGACTTTTTTAATGATGAGTTATGAATGATGAATTATCAGTTGAAATTCATAATTCATAACTCATCATTCATAATTAAACTTCCATCATCCACCCATACACATCTTCTTTCCGTCCGTAGCGGATGTCAGCCAGTTCTTTGTTCAGCCAGTTGGTGACTTCCCATGCTGCTACCGGAGGCAATTCCATGCGTTCTTCGTTGTAGGTGAATGAAGCGATCGGCGCTATGGAAGCAGCCGTACCGGTGCCGAATGCTTCGGTGAGGCGCCCTTCACGATGTGCTACAGCCAGTTCGTGAATGCTTATAGGGCGTTCTTCCACTTCAACGCCTTTGTTGCGCAGGAGCGTGATGACGCTGTCTCGTGTGACGCCGCTGAGTATCGTCTCTGTAATATCGGGTGTGCAGGCTTTGCCGTCGATGATGAAGAATACATTCATGGTGCCGATCTCCTGAACATACTTATGCTCCAGGCCATCAATCCACAATATCTGGTCATAGCCCATCTTCCGGATCTGCATAGTGGGGTACATGCTCATGCCGTAATTGCCGGCGGCCTTGGTGAAGCCGATACCGCCCGGGAAAGCACGGACATATTTGTCCTGCACATAAATGGATACCGGTTTGCTGTAGTAAGGGCCGGCCGGGCTGGTGATGATCATAAATTCGAACTGTTCGGCGGGCTTCACACCAATGTACTCATCGGTAGCGAACATAAAAGGGCGGATATACAGCGAAGCGCCTTCTGCTGCCGGCACCCAGTCCCGGTCAAGGTCGATGACCTGCCGCATACCGTCCACAAAAATTTCTTCCGGAATGTCGGGCATACCCATGCGTTTTGCGGAGCGGTTCATTCGCTTCCAGTTTTCACCGGGGCGGAATATTTTTACAGATCCGTCTTGCTGTCTGTATGCTTTAACGCCTTCAAAGATGGCTTGCCCGTAGTGGATAAATGTTGTAGCCGGACTTAAGCTGATGTTACCGTAAGGCTGTATATTCGGCGTGCCCCATTGCCCATCGGCATAAGAAGCACACAGCATATGGTCTGAGTAAAGCTTCCCAAACTGTATATTTGCCGGGTCTAACTCATGGATCCTGCTGTTCTCTGTTTTCTGTACCGGCATATCTTCGATGGTGGATAAATTCATACGCTGTTTTTTTAAGAACTAAAATCATTAGCTTCGTCGCAAAGAAACAAAAAAAAACAGAAATATATGGTGAGTGACTACTTACATACACTCTAAAATGATAGTTTATGGACAATTTACCGGATATCTTTAACACACTGCTTGTGCCGGAACAAATAAACGAATTCTGGGAAGATGCCGGCTCTGTTGCCGGAAATATGGCGCCTAAAGATACGCTGGTGATCACTTGCCCGTTGGGCAATGAGGGGAAGGATAGAGCACAATTGTTAAAAATGCTGCAGGCCTGTAAGCTGGAAGATCATCAGTATAACCTGATTGAGTTGCCTGAAGACAAACTGATTGGATGGCATCGCTTAAAAGAAGCGCTAAAACCCCGTTATATATTGCTGGTCGGGATTGATCCGCAGCAGTTGGGTATGTCGGTTGTTTTCATGCCGCACCAGGTGAGCCGGTTCGACCAGGCTGTCTGGGTGTTTACCTGGTCTATTCCCCAATTGGAGCAGTACCCTGAAGCCAAAAAGCATTTGTGGCAATATGGGTTGAAGCCTGTGTTTGTGGAACAGTCATTTGAATAGTATTGATTGTTATGGTTATGGTGAAAGTAGCTGGATAGCTATTCCCTGCAACATAATGAGCAATAAAACGTATGATGTTCATAATAATCAATTGATTATGTCTGATATCTGTAGTGGTGCTTCCGTTAAGTTTTTGATCTCAATGTCCTCAATTCCTTAATGTCTTAATGGTGAAAAAAAATGAACCATTGAGGCATTAAGGAATTGAGGGCATTGAGATTTGTGTTCCTATCTTTATTTGAATAATCGCTTTAGCTTTTTCCATTTGATTTTCAATTCGCTAATACTTGTTTGTAGTTTATCAGTACCGGAGGGGGTAAATAATTTATTTTGGATGAAAACAGAATCGCTCCCGTCTTTATACCATATAATATAATCATTCTCTTTCATCCATTTTTCTATTTCCCGGATGTAGGGATTGGTATAATATTTCCCATGGGTTTCAACAGAGATAACTTTCGGCCTGCTGATCAGGTGTTTTATGACGAACCATTCACTTCCCTCTATATCAATTGATAGAAGGTCTATGTCTGAAGTGTCTATTTCGGTAAATATCTTACAAGGTACTTCAAATGTTTCCGATTCTTTTATTTCATACCGGTCATTTTCTATGGCCGGGCTCGACTTCAATTCGCTGACAAAAGTCGAAGCCTTTGCCTTCGACAGCCGGATAGTCCCATTGCGATCCCAAACAGCACAGGGGTGCAATGTGATATCATACCCTTCAAAATAAGATTTGATCTTTTCGACCGTATCGGGATCAGCTTCCACCAGTGTGGCCCGGATGCCATCTTTGATGAAGTCGATGATATTGGACGTCTCCGGCAGATATACGCCCACTTCACATACATGTTGGAAATTGAGGTTACGTTCTTTTGATTTCCGGTAGATCTGTTTCATTATTCCGGGCGGGTGTTTTCCTGTTCTTTAATAATACCGTAAGGCGTAAATGCTCTTTGTTCCGCCAGGGCGGTTTCATATTGAAGTCGGCTGGCTTCCGGCCGTGGCAATGGCTTGTGGTAGCAATGGTACTGGACGGCTATATTCAGCACCGTCCGTAGCCGGATGCCGTGCAGTCGCAACCGCAATTCCACATCGGAATCCTCTCCGTAAGTAGCCGTGGTGTATCGTTCGTCAAATCCGTTGATGGCCATCATATCGACCTTGTGGAGGGAAAAGTTGGCGCCGAGGAGACCACGCTCCTTTCTATTGGAGAATTTTCTTAATAATTTATTTTTAAAATAAACGCCGTTCATCACGTGAAACAGGCGCATTCGGAGATATTCAGAAAACATGCGGCATTTCATGCCGGTGGATTGCAGGATGCCCTTTTTTATATTTTCGGGCGTAAGCAGCCGGGTAATGTTACCGGAGAGATCTACGCGCCGCCCGGCCAGGCAAATGCCCTGTTCTTTGTTTTGCAGGTGTTCCGCCACAAAAGCCGGGTGGGGGATGCAATCGCCGTCTGTAAAGATCAGGTAGTCTGAGGCTGCCAGCCGGATGGATTCGTTCAGGATACGGTTTTTCCGGAATCCGAGGTCTTCGTGCCGGTTATGCCGGATGTTCATGGGGCTGGCGTCCATGATCCTGTTCAGTTCTTTAACGAAATCCGCTCCTGACCCGTCGTCTGAAATGATAATTTCAAAATCCTGTTCCGTCTGTATTTCAAATCCGGCCAGCACGAGCCTGAGGAAGTCAATGCGGTTGTACACTGATATAATAATGCTGGCAGCAGGCATGAATGATGAAATTAAAAATTAAACCAATCTTTATGGCTGGAATATTTGGGACAAAAATATGATTTTATACGCCGCTTATTTGTATTTTGCTGCACGGTTATTTTTTGTTTTTCTAATGCTGCAGAGATAGTTGATATGACAAGATGGTTACTCTTGCTTTTTTGCGGGCAATTCATTTTTAGCTACCACACGCGGGCACAGAGCTTTTCGGCGGAGCTTACGGGGAATCCTGTCAATACCACCGGGTGGACTTTTGCCACAGGGACCAGCTACGTATCGGGCGATATGTTTGTGCTGACCAATCCGGCGACTTACCAGGCCGGCTATATTTATTATGCTACGCCGCAGGATCTTACCCTTTGCGCCCGGTTTACGGTGGAATTTGAATTTCGTTTTACCGAACACTCCACTCCTACGGCTGACGGGATTGCATTCTGGTATATCACCAATCCGCCTACCGGCTTTGCAGCGGGCGGCGGCATCGGGCTGCCGAATAATCCGGAAGGTCTGCTGCTGATCTTCGATACCTATAATAATGACGGTGTGGTTAATAATCCATTAATAACGCTCCGGGTGCTGGATGGCACTTCAAATTATGCAGAAGGTTCGGCAACCGGTCAGCTTGCTCCGGACCTGACCAACCAGAGTTTCCTGACCAACAATAACTGGCACACCTGCCGTCTGACATATAATTATGGCAATATAGAGGTTTCTTTTGATGGCGGCCCGGTTGTGATGAGCGGCTATACGGCGTTGAATATGACCGGTTATTTTGGATTTTCTGCGGGTACCGGCTCTGCCTGGAGCCGGCAGGTGATCCGGAATGTGCATATCAATGGTGCGCCCAATCCCGATCCTCCGGCCACATCGGATATTGCCTATTGCCAGTTTGACCCGCCGTCGCCCCTGGTTGCAACGGGTGACAGCATCCGCTGGTACGAAACGCCTGTGGGCGGTACGCCGTTACCGGCCGCGCCCACTCCCAACACCGCTGTGCCGGGTGTATCTACCTGGTATGTGACGCAGACCATCACCGGGTGCCCGTTTGAAAGTGAACGGCTGCCTGTAGTAGTGACCGTGTATGAAGAAGTTAATGCCTTGTTCAACGATACGCTCAAATATGGATGTGATGGCGATACGCTATTTATTTCCTATGCGGCCCCTGCCGTAGGTACATATCACTGGGATTTCGGCGACGGTACTGTTGCGACCGGCAGATTTCCGTATCATGTATATACAACACCGGGGAGCTATCAGGCTACGCTTATTGTTGAGAATGGTCTTTGCAGGGATTCTGCCGCAACGAGTGTGGTAGTGCTGCCTTTTCTGGAAGCGGATTTTACAAGCGACAAGGATAGTATTTGTATGGGAGATTCGATCCAATTTACCAGCCAGGTAACCGGGGAGCAGCTTTCATATTTCTGGGATTTCGGCGATGGCGCAACGGATACGGCGCCGCACCCGGTACACCGGTTTACCGTTGCGGGCGTTTTTGAGGTAATACTGGTTGCAGGCGATTTCAGGGGTTGTACCGATACAATCGTCAAAACCGTTTTTGTGGATTCCTTTGCGGCGTTCGGGCTTACGGTTAGTGATACGGTTGTCTGTACCGGTACGGTGGTGCATTTTGATACCGATTATCAGCCCTCCGGTACCAGCATCCTGACCTGGGATATGGGAGATGGTACGGAAATCAACGATATAACTTCGATCCGGCGTCCGTATGAACAGGCCGGTGAGTTTCTCGTCACACTTACTGCAAGTTATCTTGTTTGCCCGGATACGATGATCCCCGTAACGATCCGGGTGCATCCTTACCCGGTAGTGAAGCTGGCGCCCGATACCGCATTATGTCCCGGAGATGCACCGCTGTTGCTGTACAACCTGGCATTGTCACCTGAAACCGGTAGTCATCTCTGGAGCACCGGCGATGCCGGGACTGAACTTTCGGTGGCTGAGCCGGGTACCTATTGGCTGCAGGTCACGAACGGGGAACTGTGCAGTACCACGGACAGTATTGATATCCTTCGCTCGTGCCATATTGGTATCCCAAATGTCTTTACGCCTGACGGGGACGGGATCAACGATTATTTCTTTCCGCGGCAGATACTGTCACGGGCTGTGAACAGTTTTCGGATGCAGGTGTTCAACCGTTGGGGGCAAAAGGTTTTTGAAACTGCGCGTACGGACGGGCGGGGATGGGATGGCCGGCTGAATGGAGTGGATCAGCCCCAGGATGTATATGTGTACCTGATCGAGGTGGCATTTGCGAATGGTGTGCAGGAGACCTATCAGGGGAATGTAACCCTGCTCCGTTAGTGGTATTGTGTCGTATAAGTCTTGCCCATAACGGTTTGGGTATTGCCGAAGGCGGGGATTTTTAGCACAAAAGTTCAATCGAAGAACAGCACTTGAACCTGCCACAAAACTGTCATACGAAGCACTGCACCCGCCATTACGCCAAACGGCTGTTGGACAGGAAAACAAACACAGAGGGAAACCTCATCTTACCCCACAGCGTATCCTCCCGACGAAGTACATCTTTCCCGCTGGGTTTTGCGTCCATAGCTTTGCGGGCACAAAGCACATAAGATGTCAAAACAAGCACATTGGTATAGCCTGATCCGTGATCAGGATCAGAGCGGCCTTACGATCACCGGTTACTGCACCTCCAAAGGGATTAAACCCTGCACCTTCCACTACTGGCGCAGAAGATACCGTCAGGGTCAACATACATCTGCCGGGTTCGTGGAACTTAAAGCGCCGGCTCCCGCCCCCCATCCCATCCGGTTGAGCTACCCCAATGGTGTAAACATCGACCTGCCGGCTGTCGATATTTCCCTGATCGCTCAGTTACTTCGTCTCGGCTGATGTTCACCCTCTCATCCACGCACCGCTACCTGCTCTACGGCCA
>JBEBVQ010000081.1:0-8873 GCA_040392625.1 Taibaiella soli
GTACCGCCGTTCTGGCAGACCACGTCTTTACACTCGTCTTTGTTACACGAAGTGTACGTAATAGCGCCAAATGCGCCGAATGTCAATAATGCTGAAAAAGCAATGTTACGGATCGATTTCATAGCCTGTTTTTTTTAGATTAATTTAGTTTCAAAAGATGTGCCAAAGATATAAAAGATTAACAGAAAGAAAACGGTATTGTCGCTTGTTACCACTACTGTTTTTTAAAATAAAATAAAATTCATCTCGTTTTTCATTAAAATTCAGGAAATGTTACTGAAACTCATAACAACCTATGTCCACCCGCCCTACCGTACGCGGCTTGTCATCGAGATCTGTACCGGGCCAATTCCCCGTCCCGGCATCCACTAATGGGGAATTATTATCCGCAGCGCGGAAATTCTCCTCCTTATAATCCGCAAAACGGGGATCTTCATTATACTTACAGCTCACCTGTACCGCATCGGGCGTAAATACGTCTGTCTTACGCGAGGTTTTTATCAGGCAGTGGTCAAAACGGACATCAAACACATTGCTGCCCTTCCTGCGCACCACAAGCTCCTCTTCGAGTGAGCCGTAGATCAGGCAGTTGGTGAATTCCGCCCGCAGGTCGGCGCCGATGTAATGCTCGAATTTATTCCCGGTATCAAGATGGCTGAGCACACTCACCGTAGGGTATTCGGTATGGCTAACCCGTGGAGGGAAATAATTGATAAAGCTGCAATTCCGTACCGTATAGTTCCCACCCTGGAAGATCGCCAGCGCCGATGCACCGGTAGCCTGTACCAGGCAGTTCTCCATCATAAAATTCCCCTGGAAAGCAGCAATGCCGTAACCCATTGCGTTTTCGATGATCGTGTGCTTCATCGTAAGCTGCACATTTGCAACAGACGAAGAACTCCCCGTCACCTGTATCGCTGCCGGGAGCGCCCCGCCGGCGCTGTTACCGCCATTCTTCAGCACCACCCATTCCATTTCATTGCCGTAGCTCTGCTCAAAGAAATAAATGCCGCCCCATTCGCCGGGGTAGCCCACATATCCGAAATAGCTGCGGTCGAGCCGGTCGCCCTGGAAGATGATACTATCCTGCTTTGTGCCTTTGGCGATCAGCCGCCCCAGCACAAACAGGCGGGAGTCGGCGTGCATATAGATACGGCAGCCGGGCGGTATGGTAAGCACCTCATTTTCATCCACGGCGGCGCTGTTGATGATCACATACGGTTTGTCGGTACGCAGCGTACCCGTACCGATCATACTGCCCACGATATAATAGGCATTCTGCCCGAAAGCGATAAACGGAATGGAATATTCCTGCCCGTTGAGGGTGGCGATCAGCCGGTCTTCCACTACAAAGGGGGAATTGACATCCGTAGGATCGATATTGACGGTGGCAAAGACATGAATGCTGTCGTAGGCCGCCACCTCCCGGTCCCTGACCTCATTTCCTTCTATACCGTCCACATTCAGATGAAACGGCGACTGACTGCCTTTCTCAAGCCTTACGGAACTGATATTGATCTTCTGCCCCTGGGGGTTGCGGATACGCAGCCCCAGCGTAAAGCTGCCCTGTGCCGTAAATACAGTATCAAACATCAACGTATCTACTGAAAAGCTTAGCTGCCCGCCGCTGGTGCGTATTTGCTCCTTTTTGCACGAGCTGAAAAGCACCGGCAGTATAAACAGCAGTGCGAAAAAAAATCCTGTGTATGAAGATTTCGTCATCGATCGGATACGGTGTTATAATAACGCTCAATAATACAGAATATTTTCCGGAAGCGGAATATAGGCTATTAGGTGATTATAAAAATTAGCTGATGTGATAATTAGCTGATCAGCTAATGTCTATCGCGAGGGATAATCAGCGCATCAGCTAATTGGCTCATCAGCTAATCAACTACAAGTTTTGCAATCCGCCACAAGGGTTTATTTTTGTAGGATACAATGAAAAACATCACACTGCTTTCCGATTTTGGCTTACAGGATGCGACCGTGGCATCCGTCAAAGGCATCCTGCTGCAGCAGGCGCCGGGAGCAGTGATCACGGATATATCGCACCTGGCGGAGCCGTTTCATATGCAGCAGGCCGCTTACCTGCTGCATACAGCCTGGCGTTATTTTCCGCCCCGCACGGTGCACATTGTGCTGTTTGATATTTTCTCCGACAGACGTCCGCGGCTGCTGCTATGCGAAAAGGAAGGGCATTTCTTCCTGGCTCCCGACAACGGCATACTGGCGCTGGCGCTGGGTGAACAACTGGATCATGTCTGGAAATGTTATGACCTGGCATTCCCTGAAAGGTTCCACAACTGGGTCGAGGCCTGCGGCCGTGCAGTACAATCCGTATTTGACGACAATGTAACGCAGGTGTATGAAATGTGCGGCATGAGCGTGGCCCCCCGTCACTGGCAGCCGGTGATACTGCCCGACAGCATCGAATGTCATGTGATCTATATAGACCGTTTCGGCAACGTGGTGCTCAACCTTACCCGCAGCCTCTTTGAGGAAGTCTGCCGCGGCAGGCATTTCAGCATCCATTTTATGCGGGATGAGGAGATCAATACGCTGAGCGATTATTATTTTAATGTGTCCAACGGTGATGTGTTATGCCGGTTCAATAAATCGGGCTATATGGAAATAGCGATCAACCGTGAAAATGCGGCTGAATTGCTGGGATTGCAGCTCAGCTACAGCCAGCAGGTAATTTACAATACCATAAAAATCTATTTTGAATGATCGTCCGTCTCGTACAAATGACTTTTAAACCCGAAAATATTGATGCCTTCCGGAAATTATTTGCAGAGCGGGAGCAGCTTATCCGGAACTCGGAAGGCTGCCGGCGCCTGGAATTATGGCAGGATAAAAACAGGGAAAATATTTTCTTCACCTACAGCATCTGGGAAAACGAAGCAGCCCTCGAAGCTTACCGTTCCTCAGTGCTTTTCCGGGATACCTGGGCAATGACCAAGGTGTTGTTTGATGCGAAGCCGGAAGCGTGGACATTGAGCAGTAGCAAGTAGCAGGTCGCCATGACTTAATACTCGCGTCTTGCTACTTGTTACTCCCGACTTGCTACTTGCTACTTAATAATGCACCATCTTCACCGTGCGGGTCTGGCCGCTGCCTGCTGCGCGGAACAGGTACACCCCGGCAGGGAGCCGGTGCGGCAGTGATAACTCATAATATTGTTTCCCCGGCATAAAATATTGCTCGTGCTGCCACAGCAGACGGCCGCTCATATCAAAAAGCCCGAACTGCATTTGCTGTGTAATGGGCGGATCCAGGATGATACGAACGGTTTCACCTTCGCGGAAAACCGTAGGCCAAAGCGCTATCAGATCAAACGCTTGCGGCGTTTTTACCGTATCCACCACTTTCAGCAGTACACCTGCGATCCGGAAATCCGGTATGCCATATCCGCACTGGCGGTCAGGCGAAGTATAGCGATCTGCACTCCGAACAATCGCCTGCCGTATGTCCGAAGCATTGATATCCGGGCGCGCCTGCCACAGGCAGGCAGCCCATCCCGCAATCTGGGGCGCTGCAAACGAAGTGCCCGCACCCGCAGCAATATCGCTGGTGTTGAATACCATCGCCGGATCAGCCAGGGCACTCACATCCGGCTTCACCCGTCCTGATGCATTTGGGCCCCAACCGCTGGATCCTGCAGGATCCCTGCCGGCATCTACCGAACCCACCGTCAACGCGCTATCGGCCTCGCCCGGAGTAAGCAATCCGGCTGATCCTTCGTTGCCCGAAGTGGTGACGAACAGGATACCTTTTTGCGCCGCCAGGTTGACTGCCTGCGCCGGGATGGTAGAACTGCCATCCATCTCAGACGCGGCAATATTCACGCCGGCAGGGAAATCAAAAATATTATAACCCAGGGAAACATTGATGATGTCGGCCCCGATGCTATCGGCTCGTTCGGTACCGGCGATCAGGTTGTCTATCTCAATAAGCTGCTCTGAATAATTGTCCTCTGTGCGGTACAATGCATACATCGCATCAGGCGCCGCCCCCAGGTAGGCTCCGGGTATGTTCCCTGCCAGCGGGCCGAGCACACCGGTACCGTGTCCATCATGATGATAGACTTCCTCATCGTTCAAAACGAAATCGTAGGTCTCCACGATCCGTCCGTTTTGCCGCAGGCTGTCAAAACCGCGGTGTGTTTCCGCTCCTGAAAATCCGGCATCGAGCACAGCTATGAGCATCCCGTGTCCGCGATAACCCAGCTCATGCAGTACATGTCCGTTGACCATACCGGTTTGCCTGTATGTATAGCCATATATCGCAGAATCGGCATCACTTGTCGTACGTAGCAGCGGCAAGGGCAGCGGCGTCACTGCCTCCAAAGCAGACTTCCCTTTATATGGATCAGGTGGAGGCATATGCAGCCCGCCGTGATAATAGCCAACAAGCTGTACGGAACGGACAAATGACACGCCTGACAGTGATAAAATGTGAGAAGAATCTTCCAGTAAAACGACACATTGGTTGAGCCACCGCGAGGTAACATGCAGTTTGCCTCCGGTGAGCGCCACAATACTGTCTATGTACACAGGCGATACCGGCCGGTCTGTTTCATCTACAGGAATGTTTTGCCGCCGCCGGCGGTCAAGCGAACGGGAAGATAAAAAGGAGGCAGCTTCCGTAAGCTGCGGGCTTCCCGCCTTGTCTGTAAATGTAACCCGGAAAGCCGTCTGCGGCGCCTGGGCTGAGGCTGCGCCACCCAGCATCATCAACACAACTGCGCCCAACAACACTCGCCTCCACATACGTCTTGTTTTATTTAATTATTATCCACCGCACGCATGACAACGCGGAACCCTTTTTTGCATTTTGTCGTTGCAGGATCATAAGTCCAGCGGATATATTCACGGTAGATCATACCGGTATTCCGGGCATAGATCTCTTTGCCATACAGACGGGAAGCGGCCTCTTCGGGAGCGCTGTCCGGGTCGCCGATCTCTTCGTCTATCTGTAATACGGTAACCGTACTATCATAATGCTTGTTGCCCTGGCTGAGCCGCGCACCTACATCCTGGTAGCGGTAATTCCAGCCGGCCAGGTAAGCCAGGTCGGCATCGTTCACCTCAACCAGTGCATTGCCCTTCCAGCTTCTGCCTGATTCCACAGGGTAAGACAGCTTTATGAAACGGTTGCCCCCTTCCATAAACTCCACACCGGTTTCTGTGGGAGTGACATAATACACGGCACGGGGCTGCCAGCCGAGGGTGTCGTCAAACAACATCGTTTCAATACGGAATGATTTGCGGTTTTGCGCATCCCGGAAAGAGTCTGCAACCGTATAACGTATTCTGGCATAGTGGTAGGTTTCCTCACAAGTAGAGTCATCCCAGATAAGGGAGTCCACATCATAAGTGATATATTTATCAACCCCTACGGGGTAGTAGGTAGAGCTGAGTTCGTCTTTTGCATAGGCGTCTTTTTGCTCATCTTTACAGGCGCCGAAAAAAACCCACATCATACAGGACAGTAACAGGAGGGGTAACGCTTTTTGGTTCATGTTATGTAGTTATATCGCGTAAATATAAGTAAAGAATGGCAAATGGAATAACAGAAATCAGGGGATATATTCATGCTCCCGGCGACAGGTTCTTATTGATTGCCTGATACAAGCCTGTATATTTCCCTGGTTTTATGGCTTACATACGTATTTCCACCACAGGAACGCACCCATCTCACCCCTCTGATGGCATTGGTAAGGAATACCTCGTCTGCTGTATGGAGCAGGCTACGGGTCAATGGCTGCTCTGTAACGGTAATGCCCGGCGTATCCATAATGGACCGGCGCATCACGCCGGCAATGCATCCTTCGCTAAGCGGCGGCGTGTACACCGCTCCATCTTTTATCCAGAAGACATTTGCGATCGTGCTTTCTATGATATGCCCCTGCGTATTCAGTACAAAGGCATCATCCCAGTTGTGATGCCTTGCCTGCTGTGCCGCCATGATATATCGTATCATGCCGGTAGTCTTGAGGTTGGCCAGCGTATCATTGCTCTTGTACAGACCTTCGGCAATGCCCATAACCAGCCCCGGCTCGTGCCACGTGAGGATATGCGGATCCGGCGCCTGGCATGCTATGAAAAAACCGGGCGACTGCCCTATGCCTTCCGGGAATCCGCCTGTACCGGCATATACCTGCAGGCGTACGCGGGCGAAGCGCTCCATACCGTTACGTTGCGCACAACGCAAGACTTCTGCTGTAAGCTGCTGCGGGGTAAACGGATGGGCGCCGAACTGCAATTGCCGCATCCCGGCAAACAGCCGCTCCCAATGATAAGCCGCACGAACAATAACGCCATCGCGTACCAGCATGGTTTCAAACAGCCCGAAACCGTACCGGAGCATATGACTGCCGGAGGGGATGGAGATATCACCCACAGCCATTAATTGACCGTTGTAATTGATATAGTGCATGGCAACAGGTTATAAGGTAACAAGTCGTTAGCAGCAGGTCTTTAGCTGTTTTGACTTAAACGCTTTAAGACATCATGTTGCTATCAAAGACCGGGAAAGTCATTACAGTCTGCTACCGGCTACTAAAATAAATCAAAATAGTACACAGCTTGCTATCTGATACTTGATACCTGAATAAAAAAGGGTGTACCACAACGGATACACCCTTTACTGATTTCAAAAAGTTATGATCAGGCTACCTTCTCTACCTGCATATAGCTAAGCTCTACAGGGGTGGCGCGTCCGAAGATCTTCACCACGACTTTCAGCTTTTTCTTCTCTTCGTTCACTTCTTCCACGGTGCCGTTGAAATCGTTGAACGGTCCGTCGATGATCTTGACTGTTTCGCCTACGATATAAGGATCTGCGTAACCGATATCCTGCTCGCTGACCTCGTCCATCTTGCCAAACATCTTGTTGACCTCGGATTTGCGCAGCGGTGTCGGGTTATCTTTCCCGAGGAAATGAATAACGCTTGTCACATTCTTGACCGTCTGTATAATATCATCGCTGAGTTTGCCGTCAACAGCTTCGAGCAGCAGATAACCGGGGAAAAGTATTTTTTCCCGCAGCACTTTCTTGCCACTTTGCACCTTGAATACCTTTTCCACAGGACATAAGATCTGCAGCACAGCCTTCGACCATCCGTTGATCTTGATCTCCTTATCAAGATACTCCTTCACTTTTTTCTCTTTTCCGCTTATTACACGGAGCACATACCATTTAGTATCCTGTTCTTCCTGAGGAGCATGCTGTGCATCCTGGTTTGTTACCGGTTCTTCGTTCATGATTATCCCGCTTTTATTTGCCTAACAACCCGTATAGGGCTTTCAATACATACTCGGATGCGGTATCCATTCCCAGGAGCAGCAATGTAATGATTGCCAGCGCTATCAGCACGATGACGGTAGTCTGCTGTAGTTCCTCCCACGTCGGCCAGGTCACTTTATGTACCAGCTCGTCGTATGATTCCTGTATGTATGTTCCGACTTTACTCATTTTGATTCGCATTAGCTAATCAGCTAATCAATTAATTAGCTGATTATAGTCAGCACGGGCACGCGGATTCGAACCACGATCAAAGGTTTTGGAGACCTCTATTCTACCATTGAACTATGCCCGTAAGCAGGTGTCCTTAAACTAAAAAGTCAAAGGGCTGAACCTTTTGACTTTTCAATCGGAATGCAAAGATAAAGAATCCTTTGAAAAGATCATCTTATTTCTCTGTCTGTAATTACTTTTTTTAAGTGTCTGTTTAAATTCACTGTTGTCCGGGGAAAATAAAGCATGCTGTCGCTCCTACGGAGCAGTACACAATACACCCATTTTGTAAAAATGTGTTTCATTAACCATTAATAATTCACAATTGACCATTAATGAGTTGTAAAGCAAACAGCCGCCGATTTCGGCGGCTGTTTATGTATTGATTTAAAAACGGCTGAGCCGGTTTTATTTGATGATCTCGGTAACCTGTCCGGCGCCTACGGTACGGCCACCTTCGCGAATGGCGAACTTCAGACCTTTTTCCATAGCGATCGGAGCGATCAGCTTCACGGTCAGGCTTACGTTATCGCCGGGCATTACCATTTCCACACCTTCGGGCAACTGGCATTCGCCGGTTACGTCAGTAGTACGGAAATAGAACTGCGGACGGTATTTCTGGAAGAACGGCGTGTGACGGCCACCTTCTTCTTTGCTCAGTACATACACTTCGCCTTTGAACTCAGTATGCGGCGTAATGCTCTTCGGAGCGCAGATCACCATACCACGGCGGATATCTTTCTTTTCAATACCACGGAGCAGCAGACCTGCGTTATCGCCTGCTTCACCACGGTCGAGCAGTTTCTTAAACATTTCAACACCGGTACAGGTAGAAGTAAGCGCTTCGTCGTTGAAACCAACGATCTCTACGTTGTCGCCAACTTTGATCACGCCACGCTCAATACGGCCGGTAGCCACGGTACCACGACCAGTGATGGTGAACACGTCTTCTACAGACATCAGGAACGGCTGATCGATCGGGCGCGGAGGCAGCGGAATATACTCATCCACAGCAGCCATCAGTTCCTCTACAGCAGCAACCCATTTTTCTTCACCTGCAAGTGCGCCGGTAGCAGAGCCTTTGATGATCGGTGTGTTATCTCCGTCATATTCGTATTTGCTCAGCAGCTCGCGGATCTCCATTTCAACCAGCTCGAGGATCTCAGGATCATCAACCAGGTCAACTTTATTCATGAACACCACAATACGGGGTACGCCTACCTGGCGGGCCAGCAGGATGTGCTCTTTTGTTTGCGGCATCGGACCATCCGTAGAAGCAACCACGAGGATCGCACCGTCCATCTGGGCAGCACCGGTGATCATGTTCTTCACATAGTCGGCGTGGCCGG
>JBEBVQ010000082.1:0-8792 GCA_040392625.1 Taibaiella soli
TTGCCTTATACTAACTCCCTATGATGACAGGGATGTGACCTGTCCTTTTGGCCGGTTATGATATTTCATGCTTCATAGGAAAACTCCAATCCGTGGAATCCCTCAATCCGTCTAATCCGTGATGCAGACTTTATACTTACAAAGATTTTTAAACAACATAGCACTGCATTAGCGCGCTTCAACGCAGGCGTTTTACAAAGCCGTCACCACAGGGCAACAGCGGCATTTCCTTTAAGTTTAAGCAACTGCTACGGCAGCGGCGCTCCCACAGCAACTGCACAATCATGACCCGGCTGGCCGTGCGGCGGATTCAGACGTGCTGTCTGACCCCCTGCCGGCATTTGCACCGGCTGCGGCTGGGCAGCCGGCTGGGCATGATCCTGGATGAGCTGCTGCTGTACCATACCATTGCTGTTTACAGGGTCGCTGTCTAACGGCGCACCTACAGGTATCTCACAACGGTGCCCCGGCTCGCCGTGCGGCGGATTTAACTTCACACCCTCCCCTCCTGTCATCGCCGTGCCGGACGCCGGCGCAGCAGACGGGTCTATCGTTTCGCCCGATGTAGTGCTCAGGCTGATACCCTGGGCAGACTGGTCTTCCTGAACGGAAGCTTCTGTTGCCGGCTGGTTGTCCTGTGTATCCTGATCACTGTCAGCCCCTTGATTGCAGGCGGCAAAAAAAGCAACCGAAACAATAGCGATCGCTACAACTGTTTTTTTCATTGTATAAACGTTTACAACATCCGGAACAACCCGGACGACAATCCGCGAATGTAGGCAAATAACAACATACAGTCATGTTAACTTACTCAAAAAACACACATAAAAGAATCCGGTCATTGAAAAGATTTATTTTTTCATAGGGAAAAGATTAGGACACCATTTTGCCCGGACAGACGATATAGCCGAACTTTGCACGCAAATAGAAAAAAACCAAGAATCATGAGCAACAATTTTGTAACCATCGGCAGTAAATTTCCCGAGTTTAAGAAAACATCCGTTGTATCCCTGGAGAAAGGCAAAGAATTTACAGAGATCAGCAACGCAGACATCAATGGCAAATGGGCTGTTATGTTCTGGTGGCCCAAAGACTTCACCTTTGTTTGTCCTACTGAAATTGCCGAATTCAACAAGAATTTCTCCAATTTCTCCGACCGCGACACCGTGCTCCTCGGCGCCTCTACGGATAGCGAATTTGTACACCTGGCATGGCGCAAGGATCACGACGACCTCCGCGACCTCCGCTTCCCGATGATCGCCGATACCAGCAAAAGCCTCGCAGAAGCGCTCGGCATCCTCAGCGAAGAGGAGAAGATCGCTTACCGCGCTACGTTCATCATTGACCCCGAAGGCATTGTACGCTGGCTTAACGTCAACGACCTGAATGTAGGCCGTAACGTAGCAGAAGTATTGCGCGTGCTTGACGCCCTGCAGACTGACGAGCTTTGCCCCTGCAACTGGAACAAAGGTGAAGAAACACTGACCCAAAAGCTGGAAGCTGAATTAGCATAAAATCAAACCGGTGCAAGTACTATACACCGGAACAGCATCATAAAAAGCATTTGTCCTGCTCCAACGGGGCAAGTGCTTTTCTTCTTTAAAAAAATAAAAATCATGGAACAGATACAGAACGAAACCATACAGAACCTCTTTAAAGACCTGGGCATAGCCCCGGAACATACCTCGCCCAGCCTGCAGGCGCTGGTTGCGGCCGACAGCCGGTTTATCAAAGACCTCAAGCTGAATGTGTCAACTGTACTGGGCAGCGCTAACCTTACCCGTAAAGAAGCGCTGTTACTGGCGCTGGCCGTTGCGATAAACGAACAGCAGGAGATATTGATCCGTGCGTTCGGACAACTGGCGGCAGCCGAAGGGGCAAGCGAAGCGGAAATTGCCGAGATCCATGCCTGCACGGCCCTGATGGTGACCAACAACGTGTTTTACCGCTTCCGTCATTATATGGCCGGCTCCGAATATTACAATAACCAGCCGGCCGGCCTCCGCATGAGCATCATGATGAACCCCGTGCTGGGGAAAGAATTTTTCGAGCTTGCAAGCCTGATGATCTCTGCCGTCAACGGCTGTCAGCGCTGCGTCACCTCCCATGAGCATTCCGTAAAACAGCACGGCGCCACCGAACCGCGTATCTACGATGCCATTCGCCTGGGTGCGGTGATTAAAAGTTTGTGTGCCGTATTATAAATGCACATCGTATGGTAGAGACAGGGCATGCCCTGTCTCTACGAATTAATTACACCAACGGCAATGAAATAATAAACGTACTACCCTTCCCCGGTGTGCTCTCCACCCGGATCCGCCCGTTGTGCGCCTCCACCATGCTCTTCACATAGCTCAGCCCCAGGCCGAAACCCTTTACATTATGCAGATTCCCCGTATGGGCGCGGTAGAATTTCTCAAAGATCCGGATCTGGGTTTCTTTATTCATGCCAATACCGTTATCCTCGATCCGGATCGTAAGCATATTGCCTGAATCTTGCGTTTCTACCTGTATCCGCGGCTTTTCACGGGAATATTTTATCGCATTATCCAGCAGGTTAAAAATGATGTTGTTAAAATGCACTTCATCCGCGTGGATCAGGAAACGCTCCGCGTTTAATTCCAATAATAATTCCCCGTTGCTTTCTTCTATCTGGAGCGAAAAATTCTCCGCTACTTTGCGGATGATCTCATGCGCATCCAGCTCCTGGAGATGCAGCTTCACGTCCTGTCTTTCGATCCTGGCAGCCTGTAATATCTTCTCCACCTGCTTGTTCATGCGCTTGTTCTCATCTTTGATGATGCCGCTGTAATAACGGATCTTCTCTTCATTGCAGATCACCCGCTCATTATTCAACGCATCTACCGCCAGCGAAATGGTTGCCAGCGGCGTCTTGAACTCGTGGGTCATGTTATTGATAAAATCGGATTTCACCTCCGACAGCTTTTTTTGCCGGAACATCGTGCGTATCGTAAGCGCAAACGCCGAGATGATAATACAGGTAAAGACAATGGAAGCCACGATCATCCAGCCCATCTGGCTGATGATGTAATTATTCGGCTCATGGATATAGATATGCAGCACCTCCGAAAGCAGGGATTCCGGAGGGGGCAGCCTGAAATTATGCGATTGGGGGAAATATTCGGAGCGGAAACCCTCCGTGGCCAGAACAGGATTACCCAGAAAATCCGTAACACAATATTCAAACGGCTGCCTGATGTTATTATGCTTCAGCGCCAGATCCACCATCTGCCGCATTTCTTCGCTGGAGAATATCTGGGTGGTGAATACCGTCTGGAGTGCAAAATCCTGAAGTCCCGACGGCGCCGACGTCAGCTTGCGCCGGGCAAGGAATGCCTGGTACGTCTGGTCGCGCACGCTGATCAGCGAATTGTCCACATCCCGCACATATTGATCCTGCTTCAGGAGTACCGCATTACGGATCCACTGCATCTGGATAAACATAATCCCCAGCACAGACAAGGTGATCAGCAGAATAATAACCGGAAAGACTTTCTTCATCGGGATACAAAATTACACGATGTAAACGTAAAGAATGTGGTAAATGTGTTGAATGTGACAAATGTGTTCAATGTGTGGAATGTGGCGGATGTGTTTTAATGTGGTCAAGCACATTAAACACATTCCACACATTGACCACATCAAATAATCCCGCTCTTCTTTTATAAAATCAATTAATTGTTTAGCTTTAGGCCGCAGAAATGTCATTTCATGATTAAAAACACACATATATCAGCATTATTGCTGATGATCCTTACCATTGCAGGCGCCTGTACCAAACCGGCAGAAGAAGCAAAAACGATCCATGACACCCTCCGGAACGGCAAGTGGCGGCAAACTTCGGGAACGGTCCGGTTCCAGGGTCAGAATGGGGTGGACACTACGGGCAATTATTTTGCCGATGGTGTACCTGCCTGCATCAAGGACGACTATATCGTTTTCAAGGAGAACTTCAGCGGCGTAGTGGAAGATGCGGATTCAACCTGCGGGATCGGAGACCCCCGGGAGCGGCCGTTTACCTGGGAAGTGATGAAAGCTGAATCCAAACTCAATATCTTCAATGCGCGCAGGAATTTCCAGACGTCCTCCGTATATGGTGAGATCGTCAGCATTTCCGACGGCAACCTGTCTATCCGCTATACCGTGTACGAGCAGTTTACCCCCGGTGATATTGATACACTGACCTACACCAATGAATATTCGAAATAACGGGTCTGTTACCTGCTGTGATATGCATCGTATAACGCAACAGGGACAACCCTGCAGCATGTTAATTGGCCAATGCCGGGATTGGGCATAACTTTGCTCCCCATTCAACCAGAATACTGTTTATGATTCATATTACCTTACCGGATGGCGCCGTCCGGGATTATCAGCCGGGAGTCACTGCGCTGGATATAGCCCGCTCCATCAGCGAAGGTCTGGCACGCAAGGTGCTGGCAGCCGAAGTTGACGGAGCCGTATGGGATGCCACCCGTCCTATTACCAAAGATGCACACCTGCGCCTGCTGACCTGGACCGACAAGGCCGGCCAGTCCACTTTCTGGCATTCTTCCGCCCACCTGCTGGCAGAGGCGCTGGAAGCGCTGTTCCCCGGCACCAAATTCGGTATCGGCCCGTCTATCGAAAACGGCTTCTATTATGATATAGACCTCGGCGACCGCACGATCAGCGATGAAGACCTCCTGCTGATCGAGAAAAAAATGAAAGAACTGGCGGGACAGAAAAACACCTATCAGCGTCAGGAAATCGCTAAAGCTGATGCGATCCGCTATTTCGAAGAAAAGCATGACCCATATAAGATCGAATTACTGCAGGAGCTCGAAGACGGCAGCATCACTTTTTATACACAAGGAAATTTTACAGATCTGTGCCGCGGCCCGCACATCCCGGATACCGGTTTTATCAAAGCCATCAAGCTGACCAATATCGCAGGCGCTTACTGGCGGGGGAATGAAAAAAATAAAATGCTCACCCGTATTTACGGCGTGACATTCCCTTCGCAAAAAGAACTGGACGCCTATCTACACCTGCTCGAAGAAGCAAAAAAACGCGATCACCGCAAGCTGGGGCGCGAGCTGGAATTATTTACATTCTCCGAAAAAGTAGGCAGCGGTCTGCCTTTATGGCTGCCCAAAGGCGCTATGCTCCGGGAGCAGCTGCAGTTGTTCCTGCAGAAAGCCCAGATCGAAAGCGGCTACCTGCCGGTGGTTACACCGCATATCGGCGGCAAGCAACTGTATGTTACTTCGGGGCACTGGGAAAAATACGGGCAGGATTCTTTCCGCCCTATTACCACCCCGCAGGAAGGTGAGGAGTTTATGCTGAAACCCATGAACTGCCCGCACCATTGCGAGATATATAAATCTTCGCCGCGTTCCTACAAAGACCTGCCGCTGCGTCTTGCAGAGTTCGGCACGGTCTATCGCTATGAGCAAAGCGGTGAACTACACGGGCTTACCCGCGTCCGCGGCTTTACCCAGGACGATGCCCACCTCTTCTGCCGCCCCGACCAGGTGCAGGAAGAATTTAAAAAAGTGATCGACCTGGTGATGTATGTGTTCAACGCGCTCGATTTCCGTGATTTCACTGCACAGGTATCCCTGCGCAGCAAAGAAGACCGCAGTAAATATATCGGCAGCGAAGAAAATTGGGAAATTGCGGAGCAGTCCATCATCAAAGCAGCTACAGACAAAGGACTGAATACGGTTATTGAATATGGGGAAGCCGCTTTTTATGGCCCCAAGCTCGACTTTATGGTACGCGATGCGCTGGGCAGAAGCTGGCAACTGGGTACGATCCAGGTGGACTACAACCTGCCGGAGCGTTTTGAGCTGGAATATATCGACTCCGACAACCAGCGCAAGCGGCCGGTGATGATCCACAGGGCGCCTTTCGGCTCGCTGGAGCGCTTTATAGCCCTGCTGCTGGAGCATTGCGGCGGCAACCTGCCCCTGTGGCTGGCTCCAGTACAGGTAAGGGTTTTGCCGATCAGCGATAAATTTGCGGATTATGCAGGGCAAGTCACCGAACGGTTGAAGGCAGCCGGCATCCGCGCAGAAACAGATGAAAGGAATGAAAAGATCGGCCGGAAGATCCGTGATACCGAACTGATGAAAGTACCTTATATGCTCGTTATCGGCGAACGGGAAATGAATGAAGCGCAGGTGGCCGTCCGCAGGCACGGAGCCGGCGACCAGGGTACATTATCCATAGCTGATTTCATTAAAAACATACAGGAAACAATAGCCGGGGAAAAGGCCGGCAAAAAAAATCCGGCAGCATAAGGTGTTTTTATATTTAAAACATACAAAAACACTATTTTTGCCATCATTTTAATTTGAAAATTTGAGAATGAGGCGATTTGAAAATGAAGCATAAACCTCATCATTCATTTACCAAAAACAGGAAGAATTTTCAAATTAGTTAATTAATCATAACCGTTAATGCAAAGAAGAAGTAAAGGAAGACCCCCATTCAGGCCCAGACAAGTACAGAATGAGCATCGGCTCAATGAAGAGATCACAGCGCCGGAAGTGCGGCTTGTTGCTGACGATGTGGAGCCTGCAGTGTATCCGCTGGCGCAGGCATTGCGCATGGCGCGGGAGCGTGAAGTGGACTTGGTGGAAATATCACCCAATGCAGTGCCTCCGGTATGCCGGCTGATCGACTATAAAAAATTCCTTTACGAAAAAAAGAAAAAGGACAAGGAGCAAAAAGCAAAGTCCAAGCAATCAGAAGTCAAGGAAATACGTTTTACGCCCAATACGGACGATCACGACTTCGACTTCAAGGCCAAACATGCCGAGAAATTCCTGATAGATGGGGATAAGGTCAAGTGTTATGTACAGTTTAAAGGCCGCTCGATTATGTTCCAGGAACGGGGTGAACTGCTGCTGCTGAAATTCGCCGAACGCCTGAACGAAGTAGGCTCATTGGAATCCATGCCCAAAATGGAAGGCCGGAGAATGATCGCCATTTTCACACCGAAGAAGAAAAAGTAACTATTAATTAGCTAATTAGC
Organism: Taibaiella soli; assembly: GCA_040392625.1. Classification (GTDB taxonomy): domain Bacteria; phylum Bacteroidota; class Bacteroidia; order Chitinophagales; family Chitinophagaceae; genus JBEBVQ01. The sequence goes on from JBEBVQ010000082.1 coordinate 7,046, forward strand.
TGATTGGCTAATTAGCTAATTAATCCGGAATGCTTAATTTTGAGTATGTCCATCACTCAATCTTCATCCCGTACCCAGTCATTTATTGAACAGGAAGCCCGCTACGGCGCCCACAATTATCACCCTTTACCGGTTGTGTTGTCGCGCGGGGCAGGTGTACACGTATGGGATGTAGATGGCAGGCAATATTATGATTTCCTTTCCGGGTATTCCGCCATTAACCAGGGGCATTGTCATCCGCGCATCATCGCCTCCCTTACGGAACAGGCACAGCAACTTACACTTACGTCACGGGCATTCCACAGCGATCTGCTGGGCGAATATGCCGCCTATATCACCAAATTATTCGGCTACGACAAAGTGCTGCCGATGAACACGGGCGTCGAAGCCGTGGAAACAGCGCTGAAGCTGGCACGCCGCTGGGGGTACGCTGTAAAAGGGATCCCCGAAAACCGGGCGAAGATCATCGTCTGCGCACAAAACTTTCACGGACGTACCCTGAATGTGATCTCGTTCAGCACCGACCCCACAGCCACCAACCGCTTCGGGCCGTTCATGCCCGGCTATACCGTTATCAATTTCAATGACCTGCCGGCGCTTGAACAGGCACTGGCAGATCCTGATGTGGCCGGATTCCTGGTGGAGCCGATCCAGGGGGAGGCCGGTGTTGTCGTACCCGATGACGGTTACCTTTCCAAAGCCGCTGCACTGTGCCGTGCAGCCAATGTACTCTTCATCACCGATGAAATTCAAACCGGCCTGGCACGCACCGGCAGGATGCTGGCCTGTGATCATGAAGCCGTAAAGGCGGATATCCTGATACTGGGCAAAGCATTGTCCGGCGGCACCATGCCTGTCTCGGCCGTACTTGCCAATGACGAGGTGATGCTTACGATCGGGCCGGGAGAGCATGGCTCTACCTACGGCGGCAACCCGCTGGCCTGCAAAGTGGCGATCACAGCCCTACAGGTGCTGCTGGACGAAAAGATGGCGGAAAACGCAGCCGCACAGGGCGCCCGTTTCCGTGAGCAGCTCACAACGCTGAACCATCCGAATATAACTGCCATACGCGGTAAAGGACTGCTGAATGCCATCGCGATCCGGCACCAGGACCCCGAAGCGGCGCTGAAGCTTTGCCTGCTGCTGAAAGAAAACGGTTTGCTGGCCAAACAAACACACGGTGATAAAATACGCTTCGCACCACCTCTGATCATCACCCGCGATCAGGTAGATGAAAGCATCGCCATCATTCACAAAAGCCTGGAACAGCTATCCGCATGATCTCGATGGAGCAGGAAAAACATCCGCCCACAGGCGACCGGATATCCGATATAATGATCGGCCTCCCCGATGGACTTACTATTCCTTTTGTACTGTCTGCCGGGATGAGCGGGCTGAATGTAAACAATATGACGATCGCTTCCGTTGGGCTGGTTGTTTCTGTAACAGGAGCCATAGCAATGGGGCTGGGCCGCTATTTTACCGGGCGCCCGAACGATATGCCGCATCGTGTGCACGACCTTGGCCTGAACCCCGAAACGGCAGATGCCATCACACAGGATCATTCCAGGGAAAAAAGCAAATGGGATACATTCGTAGAAGAATTCGAGCTGGACATCAGCAAGCCGGACCCGGCACAGTTACGTAAGAGCGTTTTCCTGACCAGCCTTGCTTATGTATTGGGCGGGCTGGTACCCATACTGCCATTTTTCTTTACCGGGCAAAACATACAGGGGTTACAATGGTC
>JBEBVQ010000083.1:0-8693 GCA_040392625.1 Taibaiella soli
ATTGGATCCCAGCCGGTGACTTTTTTGCTTCTTTTTTTGTCCAGAAAAAAAGAAGTTGTAATATAATTACCTTTCAAAGGTAGTAACCGGCTGATGAAGCAAGTCATACACTGCGGCATCAATATCCGGGTATTGAAAACGGAATCCTGTGGAGCGGATCTTGTCGCAGCTTACCGTACAACTTTTCAGGAGTTCCCCGGCCATCTCGCCCAGTATCGCTTTCAGCACAAATGCCGGTGCGTATGCAGTGATATGCAGCCCTCCTTTTTCTTTTGCTATTGTTTTGATAAGCTCTTTTTGAGTGACAGGGGCGGGGGCTACGGCATTGAAAATACCGGCCACCGGCTTTTGCAGTACATGGAGGAGCAGGGCTGCAAGGTCTGCTACATGGATCCATGACACTACCTGCCTGCCGTTTCCCAGAACAGGTGCAATGCCGAAATGCAGTGGCTTTTTGAATGAAGGAAATGCACCCGATTCCCTCCCTAATACAATGCCGAATCTACAGATCACAACCTGTGCAAAGTCGGCAACGCTTGCTGCAGCAGCTTCCCAGTCTGCACAGAGTTGTGCCAGAAAATCTGTAGCTGCAGGTGCATCTTCTGAGAAAGGAGGCATGCCCGGTGTGTCTGCTCCATAATAACCGGTTGCCGAAGCTGATACGAATGTACGGCAGGACGGAGCGTGTGTACGCAGTTGCGCCACAAGAAAACGGGTACTGTGCGTCCGGCTGTTTATCAGCTCCTGTTTTCTTTTTTGTGTCCAACGCTTATCGGCAATACCGGCGCCGGCAAGATGCACAACTGCATCAAGCGTTTTTAGTGCATCCGTATCAATGGTACCGGCAGCGGGATCCCATGCTGCATAACGGAAAGCGTTTTCCCTCTTTTTGTCTGCAGGTTCCCGGGTAAATATAACAACCTGGCAGCCTTCCTGTACCAGCAGCCTGGCCAGGTGCTGCCCCACAAATCCCGATCCGCCTGTGATACCTATTGTTTTCATGCGCGCATTCGTTTAGATTATTAATTAACTAAAACCATCTTAAAGCACATTCAACACATCTGTCACATTCAACACATTATTCCTTCAGCTTCTCTTTAAACACCTTCCGGAATTTTTCCAGCTTCGGGCGTACTACCATGGTGCAGTAGGGCTCATGTCCGTTGCGGCTGTAGTAATCCTGGTGATAATCTTCAGCTTTATAGAAAACAGAGAAAGGAGTGATCTCCGTAACAACAGGCTTATCATAAACCTTTTCTTCATTGAGCCGCTTCTTATATGTTTCTGCCTTCTGCTTTTGCGTTTCATTATGATAAAAGATCGCAGAGCGGTATTGTGTGCCGATATCGTTTCCCTGCCGGTTCAGTTGCGTAGGATCGTGCGCTACCCAAAAGGCTTCCAGCAGTTCGTCGAATGAGAGTACGGCAGGATCATACACGATATTTATCACCTCTGCATGGCCGGTTGTGCCGGTGCATACTTCCTTGTATGTAGGGTTTATGGTAGTGCCGCCGCTGTATCCGGATTCCGCTTTCAACACTCCTTTCAATTCGCTGAATTGCGCTTCCGTACACCAGAAGCAGCCGGTGCCGAATGTGGCGGTATCAGTCTGCCGGGCATTTCCCGGATTGTCTGTCTGGCTTGTTATGTCGCTTGTTTGTTCCATGATTTTGGATGATTTATCTGCATGCCCGGGTGTACAGGCGCCTGCCTGCATCCATGCAAGTAATAACAGCAAGATGATCTTATAGCGTCCGGGCATATATTCAAAATTACGACAGAAGCGATAATTAGCCAATTAGCTGGTGTCAATTGCGATTCAGGGATGAGGAAAGAGTGATGAATGAAACATGTGCTCAACTCAGCATCCGGCCTTGGAGCCAATGGCGTAAAAAAAATGATGGAATGGAGCGGCCAAAACAAATCCTGTCCGAAGCACGAAGCGAAGCGGAGTGCAAGTTTGATTTGTTTTAGCGGAATGGAATCATTTTTAGCCAAATTGGATCCCAGCCGGTGATTTTTTGCTTCTTTTTTATCCAAGAAAAAAGAAGGTGTAGCACAAAAAAAGCTTCAATCAAACTATTACACAATTGGCTAATCAGCTCATTAATACAAGCTATTTTATAATTTTGGATCATGGCCATTATCATTTATCACAACAGCCGCTGCAGCAAAAGTCGGGGAGCGCTTGAATTGCTCCGCGAAGCAGACCTACCGCACGAGGTACATTATTATCTCGAAAATCCGCTCACCGAGCGGGATATACGGGCGCTGCTGAAGAAACTGAATATCCCCGCCGAAGAGCTGGTACGTAAGAACGAAGCGATCTACAAAGAGCAATACCGGGGCAAAGAGCTGACAGAAGATGAGTGGATCCGTATCCTCGCACAACACCCGCAACTGATCGAAAGGCCGGTTGTTGTAAACGGCGACCGGGCTGTGATAGCCAGACCGCCTGAACGACTCCATGAAATACTATGACCGGATTTTAGACAGTTTCTTAACGCTGATTATATGCGTCTCATTATATTGCTCTGTTGTGGTTTAATGCTTGCCTCTGCGGCGTCCGGCCAGCGGAAGGGCAAACGCGCGTACCACATGACCGAGCAGGATATGGTGGCCCAGGTGATCCATTACCTGCAGACGAAAGATGTGATCTCTTATACCCGGATGTTTCCCGAAACCGACAGCCTGATGTATTGGGCGATGCAAATGACCGAACAGGGAAACCGACAATATATGATTCTGGCCAGGCGCCTGGATAATCCGATGATCGGTATGCGGGAGGATTCTGCATTACAGGTAAAGCTGGAGCAGGAGTTCGACAGCCTGATCCGGCGGGGAGACGGCATGCGGATAAACTGGCATGCCCTGGTGCATATGCGTTATGAATTGCAACGGATGCGGAAAGTCAGGGATACGCTCTACGAAAAGCTGGCCCCCGTCCGGTTTAACGGCTATTTCTTTGTGATGGATATGCTCACGCGGAAGACGTATGGCATTGCAGTTACGGATATTATGAAGATACATGATAGCTGGTACGGAGGGCGCCTGCGCGGCATATACGAAGCGTCAACGGTGGATGAGTACCATAACAGGCAGGCGGTGGAGGAGACCAGGATCAGGAAAGGGCTGCCGGGGAATTATGGGCAGGATTATGAAGATACCGCTGACAGCGATCCGGAAGAAGATGATGATGATATCCGGCAGATGGTCGTTGACAGAAAATTGTTTGAAGGAACTTTTGATGATGAAATCCCCGTAGAGCTGTATATACGCTATCTGCGGGGCGGATGCCCGGAAGAAATATGCGCCTGGGAAGGTATTTTCCGCTTTGGCGATGACGAATATATGCCGGTGGAGATTACCCGTACCGATGATGGCATATGGTACATTGAAGAGCTGGCGGGTATCGGCATCATGGAGCTTAAGCTTGATGGCGGGCGTTATACCGGCAAATGGACTTCCACTATTGACCAGACGGGGTATGAGGTGGATATTTCAGACAAACCGGTATCCAACCGGAAGCTGCGCCGCCTCGATGAAATACTGGACCTGGAATGAAGCCGGTTAACGGATAAGTGTGAGGTACTAAAAATGTGACAAATGTGGGGAATGTGTTGAATGTGGGAAATCTGGGGAACACATTTGTCACATTTCCCACATTCAACACATTAAATCAACTCCCCAATGCTTCCAGCAATAATTCCATCCTGCTGCTCCGGGATCCTTTAATGAGGATGGAAGCATTTTCAGGTCTGTTGGTGCGGACATATACCGCTGCTTCCTGTGCATCTTCAAACCATTGAAATCCTGTCTGCACATCTTTAAATTCTGTACCCACGAGTATGACGCCTGCCCACTCGTATTGACGGATAAGATCGATGAGGTTCCTGTGTTCCGCTTCCGTTTCACTACCCATCTCTTTCATGCCGCCGAGCCATAGCATCTTACAATCCAGTGGCGCCTGCGCAAAATTTGTGATCGCGGCATGCATGCTGGTCGGGTTGGCGTTATAAGCATCCAGGATGATCCGGTTGCTGCCTCTTTCTATCCATTGTGACCGGCTGTTATCCGGTTGATAAGCGGCCACTGCGGCGCTTATTTTTTCTACCGGAATGCCGAAGTGCCTGCCGGTGGCAATGGCGGCCATTACATTCGGAAAGTTGTATGCTCCCGTCAGTTGCGTATCAATAACTGTTGGAGCAGGCGTATCGTGGAGCATCACCCTGAGCCATACGTGGTTCATCTGCGGGGTCCCGGTGTATATGGCATTATGAGTGCCGTAGGTGATCTGGTTCCCAATCCCTCCGGCCATATCCGCGAGATATGACAGATCCGTATTCCGGAATATCGTTCCGTTGTGCGCGCGGATAAAGTCATACAATTCTCCTTTACCTTTCCGGACACCGGCTTCACTGCCGAAACCTTCAATATGCGCCTTCCCGCAATTGGTAATGATGCCGTGGGTCGGCAGCGCAATGGTACAGTAAGAAGCAATTTCATGCAGGTGATTGGCGCCCATTTCGATAACAGCCATTTCCGCATCTTCGCGGATGCTCAGTAAGGTCAGTGGTACGCCGATATGATTGTTGAGGTTGCCGGAAGTAGTGTATGTCCTGTATCGGGTACGCAGTACGGCAGAGATAAGTTCTTTGGTAGTGGTTTTCCCATTGGAGCCGGTGACGGCGATGAATGGTATATTGAATTGCTGCCGGTGCATCAGGGCCAGTTGCTGTAAGGCCGTCAATACATCAGGTACCAGCAGGCAGCGGCTGTCTGTTGCATAAGCGGCTTCGTCAACCACCGCATATGAGGCGCCCAGATCAAGCGCGTGTGCGGCAAATTGATTGCCGTTAAAATGGGGGCCTTTCAACGCAAAGAAAATATCTCCTTCCCGCAGGTGGCGGGTATCTGTTTGCACAGAGGGGTGTTCCCGGTAAAGTGTATAAAGCGATTGAATATCCGGCATGTACTGCATTAATGCGTAAAAATAAACAACCCTTTCCGGAACTGGAAAGGGCTGCTGAAAATGTCAGTTGGTGTGTGTTATTTTTTATTCTTACCGCCGAAGTAGTTACCGGCTTGCGAGCTGTTGTCGCCATTCGGGCTGCCGAGACGATCCATAACCAGGCGGAAGCCGATGGTAGCGCTTTGTTCGTTGGCATCCACAAAACGGCGTGTGCCCGGAGACATATAATAGGCGCGGTCTGCCCAGGAAGCTCCTTTGATCACTTTGGCCTCATTGTTCAGCAGTGAGCTGCGGCCGTAATCATAAGATACCATTGAGGTAGAGTCGCCATCCAGGAATCCGCGCTGATCCGCGCTGTTTGCCTGGAAGCGGGCAGGGTTGCTCATTTCTTCAGCAGTGAGCGGCCTCGTAGTCAGGCGGCCTGTGCTGTCTTTATCTTCCAGCGAATTATCTTCAGCAAGACGGCGGTATGTTTCGTAATAGTTGCCGCGGTATGGATTATGATCTTCCAGACCCTGTGTCACCGGGCGGTAAGTATCCAGGGTCCATTCGCTCACGTTGCCCGCCATATTATAAAGACCAAAGGCATTAGGCTTATAGGAATAAACAGGAGCCGTATAGTCTGCATTATCATTCAGAGCGCCGGCGATACCCATTTGGTCGCCATAGCCGCGTTTGAAGTTGCCGAGGAATTCACCCTGCTGCTCGTTGCGCAATGACCAGCGCGTAGAGTGGTTGGTACCCCACGGGAAGATATTCCGGTCAGTGATCACTTCTTCGCCACGGCGGCGTTTGTTTTCCGGTTCGGGGTTGTTACCGATCAGGCCAAGCGCGGCATATTCCCATTCTGCTTCAGTCGGAAGGCGATAATCAGGAAGGAGGTAACCATCAGAGTAGCTGTAATTCCGCTGATCAGCGCCGCTGGGGTTGAGGTCGCGCTTGCGGCGTTTACCGAAAAGCCCGTCATACTGGCCGCCCAGGTAGGTTTCTGTAGTATACACATCTTCGTTCACCTGGTTCGGGTTCTTCCTCAGCGCTCCGTTCTTGATCAGTATATATTCATTAACACGATCGCTCCGCCATTTGGCATATTCATTTGCCTGGTGCCAGCTTACACCGACAACCGGGTAGTAGTTGTAAGCGGCATGACGAAAATAATACTGTACCCGCGGCTCATTATAGGAGAGCGCCCGGCGCCATGCCGTGCTGTCCGGAAGCGCTTCCCGCACCAGTTCAGGGTAATCCGATGAATAAGCGCGATCCATCCAGTAAATATATTCCCGGTAGTGTACGTTGGCCACTTCGGTCTCGTCCATGTAGAAGGAAGACACCGATACGGTACGTGGGATGTTATTACGTTCAAAGGTCAGATCCTCTTCTGTCTGTCCCATTGTAAAACGGCCGCCTTCAATGAAGACCAGACCCGGCCCGGTTTGCTGTCCGGGATAATCCGCTACTTCAAATCCACCGAGACGGGGATCATTATAATCCCACCCGGTTTTATCAGAGACACCAGTAGATTTTTTTGAAGAGCAGGCAGATAACAGAGTAGCTGCTCCAACACACAGCAAGCTCAGGCCAACAAGCGATCTTTTCATAATCAGAAATGAATATTAACTACGAATTAGAATGATTTTTGTTAAAAAGTGTTACAATGATAGAGCATTCTTTTCAAAATGTCAAGCATAGGTATTTGAAGAGCCCAAAAAAAAACAAATTTTTTCAAAAAAACTATTGTTTAATACTATTTTGTATATATTTTGCGTTTGCTGTAATGAATTATAGTTAATGGCCGGCAATCCGGCTAATTCCTTAATTTTGATTGTAAATCCTATTCCCCGCTGCTAAGTTATATTAATACGATGAGGAAAAGTGCTGTTTTGCTTTGTTTGGTGTTGTGTGCTGTTTGTTCCGTCTTTACTGCTCCAGGGCAGGTATTCCATATAAAGGAAGGAGAGATAACAAATGGATATGTGGTCAGGAAAATATGGCTCGGACAATATCGCGTGCCGGAAATAACGGCCCATGACCTTAATTATATACCCGTCGCTTCCGTGCCGCCGGGTACGCCTGTGTCTTTTCCGGATAAGGGCAAGCTGACGGTGCACATCGGTATGGAGCGGAAGCGCCCTTTCGCGCTGGTGCAGGTGCCGGTATATGCACGGGAAGGGGAGCAACTGATGCGGCTTGCCGACTTCACGCTTACGGTAAAGGAAGATGCTGACCGGGCAGAAGCGGCATCAACAGGTACGGTACAGGCACGTTTGAGAACTACGGGCACACAATCGGCGCTGGCAACCGGCGCCTGGCATAAAATATCAGTTGATCGCCGCGGTATCTATAAAGTGGATTATGATTTTCTGAAGAACCGCCTTAACCTTACCGGTACAGTGCCGTCTGCCGCTATCCGCCTGCTCGGGCACGGAGGGACCATGCTGTCGGAGAATAATGCCATACCGAGACACAACGACCCGCCCGAAAATGCCCTGCAGATGCACGATGGCGGAGACGGGACTTTCGGCCCCGGCGATTATTTCCTGTTCTATGCCACCGGGCCGATGGGCTGGATAAAAGACAGCGTTAACCAGCGTTTTGTTTATCAGAAAAACCTGTACGAAGATAAAAGCTATTACTTCCTGACCCTCGATGGTAATAACGGATCACGGATTGCGTATCAGGGGAGCGCTGCTGCGGCCAATGTTACCGTGACTTCGTTCAATGATTATATGGCGCATGAAGAGGACCTGGTGAGTCTCGGCCGGATCGGAAAAGACTGGGTAGGGGAAGAATTCAGTAACCAGCCGGGCAAGAATACGTCCAATACCTTTGACTTTGCTACCGGAGCGGTGACGGGACAGATACATATGCAGGTCAAGGTGGCATCTGCCGGTCTGGCTCAGGGAAATGTTTTTTCAGTGTATGCCAACAGCCGGTTCCTGGATAGCTATGTCATGGGGCCGTCTTCAGACCATAGGCTGGCTGTGGTGCGGTCGAGAGCCTATGACATCAGTCCCTCCGGATCAACCCTCTCTGTCCGGCTTGATTTTCAACCGTCCTCCGACGGCAGGGGATACCTGGATTATATTATGCTGAATATGCGCCGGCCGTTGCAGTTCAATGCCCCGACTCAGTTGTCGTTCCGCGACTGGCAGTCTGCCGCGCCGGGGAATACGGCCCGCTATGAGATACAGACAGGCGGGGCTTCGGTGCAGGTATGGGATGTTACCAATCCAACGCAGCCAATGGTCATGAATGGGTCTGTACAAGGAAACGCCTATGTCTTTACACAAGATGCCCGCATTTTGCGGGAATTTATTGCTTTTACAACATCGTATTATACTCCTGAATATGCAGGAACTGTGGATAATCAGAACCTGCACGGAACAGGTCAGGCAGATTATATTATTGTGACCTATCCCGGCTTCAGGGAAGCTGCAGAAAGACTGGCCGAATTTCACCGTAATCATAGTAACCTGCGTACAGTTATAGCCACTACCACCCAGATATACAATGAATTTTCTTCCGGCTCACAGGATATAAGCGCTGTACGCGATTATGTGAAAATGTTCTACGACCGGGCCGGTACCGACACGACACAGATGCCGAAGTACCTGTTGCTGTTCGGAGATGCATCTTATGATTACAAGGATCGCGTCACCGGGAATACAAACTTTGTACCTGCTTTTGAATCACGCGCCTCTTACTATCTGGACTCGGCATC